>QGVC01000214.1 GCA_003242645.1 Pseudomonadota bacterium | reverse complement strand
CGCCATGGTCGATAACCTCTGGAACCGATCCACAGCGGAATGCGAGTACCGGGGTGCCGCAGGCCATGGCTTCGATCATGAATGCCGAACGGCTCGGGCCAGTCAATCGGAAACAGAAGCGCCAGCGCATTTCCAAGAAACTCGGATTTCTGCCTCTCATTGATCTCGCCGATGTACTCGACATTGGGATTGTTCGCCACCATGGGGCGGATGACCTCCTCCCAGTACTCTTGATCGGCGCGATCAACCTTGGCGGCGATCTTTAACGGCACTCCCGTGCGCGCAGCAATCTCGATTGCTCGATCCGGCCGCTTCTCCGGGGAGATGCGCCCGAGGAACGCAAAATAGCCACCCTTGGGTACAGGGGTGAAGCTGAGTGTGTCCTTACGAAGGCCATGGTAGATGGTTGCGACGAAATTGCCCTGCGGCAAGAACGAACGCTGGCTATTCGAGATAGCCACCAGCGGCGCGTCGCAAAACCTGGCGTAGAACGGCTTCAAGTCCGGAATGTCCAAACGACCGTGAAGCGTCGTAACGGTCGGTCTATTCAGTGTTGGTATCAGAGGAAAATGGAGCAGGTCGTTATGGAAGTGGATGATATCGAAGTCATCTGCTTGCCGCCTGACCTCATCGAGCATCATCAGATGATGAGGGATGATGTCGCGGACGTTCGGATTGAGCCTTAAGGCTCGCTCGCAGCAGGGCACGAGCCTCGCTGCGGTAACCGAGTCGCCGCTCGCGAACAGGGTCACGTCGTGGCCCTGACGAACCAACTCATCCGCAAGAATGGAGACTATACGCTCGGTCCCGCCATAAAGAACCGGGGGGACGGACTCTATGAGAGGGGAAACAAGTGCGATCTTCATGCCGCCTCGGTCGGCGCGAGTGGGTGTCATGCCCTCCAGGGCGCGCCAAGCCTGGTGAGCAATTCTTGATTGCTGCACGAGACAACTCCCACGCTTGGAGAACGTTCAATTCGGTTGGATGAGTGCCTTGAACGGCAGACAGCCCGGGCCGTTGGCGCGACATGACGTCGAGGACACGGTTCGCGCATCTCGACGACAGCCTGGCGCCTAGCCGCGATAGCCGTGTTCTTGGCCACCGGTCGATATAGGGTGAAAGAGGCGGCCTTCAATATTCGCGGCGGCGCGCTGGAGTTGAGGGACTGCGGCTCTACTCCACCTCGATCGTGAGCCGCATCGTCGGGTGGATGCCGCAGAAGGCGTTGTAAGTGCCTGCCAAGGGCAGCCTGAGCGAGATGCTCTCGCCCGGCTCCTGCGCCCCCGAGTTGAAGTCGAACCGAGGATCGAAGATGCGCACATTGTGCGTGCGCGTGTCATCGTTGAGGATCGTCACTGGCTCCCCCGCGCGCACGACCACGTGGCCCGGGCTGAATTGCTTGTTGCGTTGGCTGATGACAGCTGCTCCTCGAACCGCCGCCGTGCTGTCAGGCTGCTCATCGCGCGCAACGGCGACCCAAGGCTCGGTGGATGGCTTTGGTGGTGTGTCGCTCGAGAGGGAGTAGAGGAAGGCGATAAGCGCAGCGCGTTCGTCATCTGTGAGGTCAAGACCAGCGGGCATGTCCGCCGAACGTGAAGGGCGATCAATCCCGCCGCTCTCGTAATGCCGCACCACGTCCTCGAGCGTGGCCAACGAGCCGTCGTGCATATAGGGCGCCGTCCAGGCGAGCTCACGCAGGCCAGGGGTCTTGAACGCATGATTCGCCTCGGGAACGCCAAGGACGGGCCCGCGGCCGAGGTCATCCGTCGGCAGGCCAATGTCGTGGAAGCTATGATCCGTGAATGCGAAGCCGCTATGGCAGCTCACGCAGCGCGCCTTCCCGATGAAGAGGCTGAACCCCGCTTTTTCCTGCGCGGTGAGGGCACCGTCGTCGCCGACGATCCACTGGTCGAAGCGGGTCGGTGGCGAAACCAACGTCCGCTCATAGACCGCAAGAGCCTTCAAGATGTTTGCCGCGCTGACCGTGGGGTCCGACGGGAAGGCCACTCGGAAGGCCTCGCGATAGGCTGGATCTCGCGCGAGCCGCGCGGCGACATCCTCCAGATTGGCACCCATCTCGTCGGGATGCTCGATCGGAACTTTGGCTTGAGCCTCAAGACTGTCCACGCGGCCGTCCCAGAATAGCGTTGGGGCCCAGGCCAAGTTCCACAACGTCGGCGTGTGGCGCTTCAGTGGGCGCTTAGATACGCCTTCTCCCAACGGCACGCCATCTGTGAACGAAAGCCGCGGATCATGGCAACTCGCGCATGACGTCGATCCATCAACCGAGAGTTGTGGATCGCTGAAAAGCCTCTCACCCAGCGCGATCTTCTCCGGCGACGGCGGATTATCAGGAGGATGCGGCACGGCCGTCGGCCTGGCGAAAACCTTCCGCACCTCCTCCATGTCTACAGGGCCAGGCCCGAAAGCACCGCTCCGGCCGGCCACCAAGGCGGCAGCTATCGTGAAACCAACGGCTGCAGCGCCGAGCAGCAAACTCGACCGGCGCAGCAGACTGACCATTTGCGGCTACCAGTAAACCGCGGACAGCTCCTCCACCTTCTGCGCGAGCTCGGAAAGCTCCTCGGGCTTGAGGACCGGCTCTGCTGGCGGCATCGGAGCGGGGAAGGCGGTCTTCATCTTCGAAATCAGCTCGCGGATTTCCTTCAACGGCTTTGGATCGATCTTCTCCAGATCCTTCGCAATCTCGGCGTACATCTCCTCGGCCGTCCACACGAAGCCGCGGGCATCCTGGTACTCCATGAGGTTGGCGAACCGGCCATCCTCGATTGACGCCTCGTACTCCATCCCCGCCACCTTCAGCACCTCGTTGGCGCTGCGCACGGTGAAGCTGGAAATCGGGGGCGTCATGAACGTCTTGAACTTCTCGAGCGCAGCCGTCAGTCGCCGCTCAACCACCTTCTTGTTCTGCTCGTAGGCATTCATGCGCTTCGCCTTGACCGCCTCTGCCTGCGCCTTCAATTCGCGGTCGAAGGGCGTGACACCGTGGAGCTTTATGTAGCGCTCCATTGCGCCATAAAGCTCTTCAGTCGGATGAAGAAAGTGAACCAGCGCATCTTCCCAGCGGCCTTCGCGGATCAGCTCATCGCCAACGCGCAAATGTCCGCGCATCAGCGCGATGTCCCGGTAGATTCGGATGCGCGTGTCTCTTGGCCCGCCGTCCGTAAGATAAGCCTCTCCGGCCTGTGGCGCCGCGAGCATGTTGGGACTGCCCGGCTGGGAGGTGTTCGCTTGCTCCTTGTGCCCCGGATGCTTGGCTTCCTGAGCAACGGCGCCGGAAGCGACTGCTCCCGCCAAGGTCGCCGTGCCGATGCCAATCCAGAGGCGGCGATTGCGAACGATCATGCTGATCCTCCCGTTGTGGTGGCATCATTATTGACATTTTTGGTAGAGAAACAAGAGCACCGGCAGTCGTAGGGAAATGCGCAGATGATGTTGTCGATCGAAGGTGTGCTGACCCCAGCGGAGGTCGCGGATGTCGTAGCGGCGCTTGGTCGCGCGCGTTTCTCACACGGACGGGCAACTGCCGGTTGGGCCGCACGATCAGTGAAGAACAATGGGCAGGCCCGGGAAAGCGATGAGATCCGGACGTTGCGCGAGCTGATCTCCGAGCGGCTTCTGAGCCATCCCGTTTTCGAAATGGCCGCCCGGCCGAAGAGGATCATCGGGCCTATGTTCTCGCGCTACCGGAATGGCGACACCTACGGCGAGCACGTTGACGAGCCCTTGATGGATGGGGCCCGCACGGACGTTTCCTTCACCCTTTTCTTGACGGCTCCGGAGAGCTATGTCGGCGGTGAGCTGATCATCTCGTCCCCGGCTGGCGAGGATGCGATCAAGCTTCCCGCCGGCGCCGTCATCGTTTACCCCGCGACGACCCTTCATCGCGTGGCACCTGTGACGAGCGGGGAGCGCCTTGCAGCGGTCGGCTGGGTGCGCAGCTACATCAGGAACGCGGAGCAGCGCGAGATCTTGTTCGAGCTCGACACCGCTCGGCGTGACGTTTTCCAGCGTGAAGGAGCGTCTACCACCTTCAATCAGCTGTCCAAAGCGGTCGTGAACCTTATTCGGATGTGGTGCGATGACTGAGAGCAGGGTTAGTCGTCGTTCCCGTTGTCGGAGTTAACCTTATCCGCGGATGCGGCCTGGAGCTGGCCGTAGTTCTGCTCGCCGATCTTGTTGAGGAGGTCGAGCTGCGTCTCGAGGAAATCGATGTGCCCTTCCTCGTCCTCCAGCAGCTCCTCGAAAATCTCCATGGAGACGTAATCCTCGGCCGCCTCGCAGACCTTGCGGCCGTGGATGTAATGATCCCGCGCCTCGTATTCTGCAGCCAGGTCAGCCTCCAAAACTTCGCGGATGTTCTGTCCAATGCGGAGCGGCGCGATGGTCTGCATATTGGGGTGCCCTTCGAGGAAGATGATGCGCTGCACGAGCTTGTCCGCGTGCCTCATCTCATCCATGGACTCCTCGCGCTCTTTCTTGGCAAGCAGCGTGTACCCCCAGTCCTCCGTAAGCCGATAATGGAGCCAGTACTGGTTAATGGCTGCCAGCTCCAGACGCAGCGCCTCATTCAGCACGTCGAGGACTTCCTGCTTGCCTTTCATGTCACTCCTCCTTTTCCGGGCACTGTTGGTCCAGATAGGATGAGAATCACTCTGCTGCAATCAGTTGAGACCGCCGTCGGTTCCGTGCTGCGCGCCTCTGGTCCAATCGTATCAACTTGCTCTTAGTGATTGCGCAGGCATCCGCTGCCAGCTTCCCCTCCCGCTCAAGTCGCTCCACGATTGCGTAGATCGTGGAGACAGCGAGCGGAGCGCAGCTGCAGCAGGCCATGGTCTTCGACATGTGCCGGTAAACGACGCCCGGCGTCGGAATAGGAGCGTTCGGTTGGGAGAGGATCTCGATCAGAGCCTTTTCGATATCCCGATCCGAGATGACCGTGCAGGAGCAGATGATCACGATTTCCACTCTCGGCTGGCTTCAACAGCAGCCCGCGGGAGACATATCGGCCTCGCGTTCACCATACAAGCCAACCCTTCCTTACCATAAGTCTGGAGGCCTTGAGGCGCGTCAAAATGGGAGATGATTGACGGCTCCTAGTGAGCAGCAGGAGCATGCCTGCTATCGACTTGGCCCAACTGCAGGCCGGGCGGCAGCCTTCGCCCTTCCAGATTTCGTCCCCTCTCTGGCTGGCAAATGCTCGTCTTCACGTGAAATTGCCCGCTGCGGAGCGCGCGCCATCTCCTCGAGCGTGTGCTGATCCAACACGGAAATAAAGGCCTCGAGGGCATCGTCCAGCACCTGGCTGATCGGCTGGCTTTGTCCACGGCGCCTCGGCGCATCCTCCCCTTCGATCGCAACGTGGGTGACCTCGGTTGCGCGCACAACGTCCCCAATGCGGATATCCTTCGGATCCCGCGCCAGCCGCACACCGCCGTATCGCCCGCGAACCGCGGCAAGGAAGCCTGCGCGGGTGAGCAGGTGGACGATCTTGAAGACGTTCTGCTGCGTCAGATCGAGATCCCTGGCGATCTCCGCCACCTTGACGAGCTGCCCACGCGCCCGGGCGCAATGGATGAGGATCCGAATAGCGTGGCTTGTTTGCTTCGTCAGTCGCATCTGGGTCAAACAGGCTCGTCAAGCTGCGTACGGGGGCGAGCTTACCTCAGGCCAACGGAAAGGCAAGGCTTCTTTACAAATGCTTTCAAGATTCCACTGCAAGCCATCTCAAGCCGGTTGGGCCTCCGGTGCACGTGCGACACGCGCGCGCTGGATCAAGGCGATGCCGCCGATTGCCAGGAGCCCGGCCCCGAGCGGCCAAATGTGAGACGGCCGCTCGGCCGGTTCGAGCACTGCCACAACCTCGTATCCAGGCTCTAGCCCGATGCGCTTGGCATAAGAGCCGAACTGCACGTTGGCGATGGTCACAGTATCACCGAGGGGCGTAACGCTGAGCCCGATCGCCCGCAAGCGTTGCGGCGCCGGCGCAACGGGCCCGAGCGGAATGCTTACCGTCTTGGTGATCTCATCGCCTCGGATGTTGAACCCGGTCACGACGAAGCTCAGGCGTTCGTTCGCTGGCGCCTCCGCGACGCGAGTTAGGAACTCCGAAGCCGGCCGCTCCACATATCTTGGATAGAACCGGTCGATCCACCAATCGGGCCTGAGCAGGGTGAAGCAGGCCAGTACGAGGACGGCAGTCTCCCAAAGCCGCGAGCGCGTGACGAACCAATTCATCATGACTTCCTTTATAAAAACTGACTC
>QGVC01000659.1 GCA_003242645.1 Pseudomonadota bacterium | reverse complement strand
TGCTTGAGGACATGAGCATTCGTGAGGGCATCAAGACCTTCAGCAACTGGCCGACGATTCCGCAACTCTACGTGAAGGGCGAGTTCATCGGCGGCTGCGACATCGTCCGCGAGATGTTCCAGCAAGGCGAACTGCAGCGCCTTTTTGACGAAAAAGGTGTGGGCTACGACAAGAAATCCGCCGTCGTCTGAGCCCCTGCATGGCGTCGGGATGCAATGAATTCAGTCCCGTTCCCTCCGAAGCGGGATTGATTTACGCGCGCCGATTTACTCCCCATCTTGCCGGGGCATAGATGAAGCAGGTGGTGGACATCACCGTCCGGCTCGGACCGGAGATGCCGCTTTACCCCGGCGATCCGGCACCTATGGTCGAGCGGCTGACCAGCATCGCAAGCGGCGACCCGTTGACGGCCTCGCTCCTCCATCTGCCCGCACACGCCGGCACGCATGTCGATCTGCCTGCGCATTTCATCGAAGGCGGCCGCGTGCTCGGCGATTACACTGTCGACAATTTCTGCGGGCCAGGTTGGGTCTTGGACCTCGGCGATGTTCTGTCGGTCATCACGCGCGAACGTTTGCAAACCGAGGAGATCCCCTCAGATCGCCACGTTCTCATCAAAACCAGGAATTCGACCCTCCTTCGCAAGCCTGATTTCCACCACGACTACGTTTACCTCGATCCGCCTGCCGTAGAATATCTCCTCAGGCGAAATCCGCGTTCGATCGGTTTTGACTACTACAGCCTCGACCCCAGCAGCTCGGAGACATTCCCCGCCCACCGGCTCTGTGCCGAGGCCGGCCTACCGGTGTTCGTCTGCCTGGACCTCACCCGCGTCGAAGCGGGCCCGTGGTGGTTCTGTGGATTGCCGCCCGCGATACCGGATGTGGAAGGCGCACCGGTCCGCGCCATCGTCTGGCGCGATACGTGAAGCCTGAGCCTGTCCGACAAAGGACTACTTCGATTTCTGTTGCGCCGCGCCGTCCGGGTTCACATACGTGATGCTCCACGGCCCGGTACTGTTGAGCTGAAGAACCGTATCCTCGTCAGTGGCTGCGAAGTGGACCATGCCCGGTGACATCGCGAAGAAGCTGCCCGCCGGCAAGGCTTCGGCCTGGTTCAGGTCGAGTGTGTCACCCATGCCCACGCGCAGCGTCCCCGAGATCACCGTGACAATCTCGGGCTTTCCGTGGCTGTGGGGCGGTATGGTGTAGCCTTTCGGCAGCTTGAGCCGGAGGGTAAACGGCCCGTCCATTGCCGGATCGCCGTAGAGTGTCGCCGCCTGTGCTCCAGGTGGTAGAGACGCAGGCGCAGCGCCCCATTCGATCTCCTGAGGAGTTACGATCGTGGCGGCTCCTTGTGCCACAACAGCGCCTGGTCCGCCGACGGCGCAGGTCATCGCGGTGGCAGTGACCGAGATGAGGGCTTTCATGATGTCCATCGAAGCAGGCTCCGGTGCCTTGTCCTAGGTCCCCAAAAGGCCTTGCCTGCCCCGCACGGGAAAGGCTCGCCCACAGACCCAAAACGAAAAGCCCGAGGGAATGGTTCTCCCTCGGGCCCTCTGCCTTTGATCCGGACGTCAGTCGCGCTTTACCGCGAGTAGAACTCGACCACCAGGTTCGGCTCCATAATGACCGGGTAAGGCACGTCGGCCAGAGCCGGCACGCGCAGGAGCTTCGCCGTCATCTTGTTGTGGTCGACCTCGATGTAGTCGGGCACATCGCGCTCAGGGCTCTTGATGGCCTCGAGCACCATCGGGATCTGCCGGGCCCGCTCGCGAACCTC
>QGVC01000213.1 GCA_003242645.1 Pseudomonadota bacterium | reverse complement strand
CGGGGGTTATGTGTGCGCGATCCGCGCCGCGCAGCTCGGCATGAAGGTGGCCGTCGTCGAGAAGCGGCCTACATTCGGGGGCACCTGCCTCAATGTCGGCTGCATACCATCCAAGGCGCTCCTGCATGCGTCCGAGGCCTACGCCGAGGCGTGCAACGGCTTCGCGGAGATGGGCATCAAGGTGAAGCCGGAGCTGGACCTCGCACGCATGCACGTTTTCAAGGATGAAGGCGTGAAGGGCAACGTCGACGGCGTCGCGTTCCTGCTGAAGAAGAACAAGATCGATGCCCATCACGGCACGGGGCGCATTTTGGCCCCCGGCAAAGTCGAAGTGACGGCCGACGACGGCGCCAAGAAAGTCATTGAGGGCAAGTCGATCGTAATCGCCACGGGCTCGGATGTAGCGCGGCTGCCTGGCATCGAGATTGACGAGAAAACCGTCGTGTCGTCTACGGGTGCCCTTTCACTGCCGGAGGTGCCGAAGAGGCTACTTGTCATCGGCGCTGGCGTCATCGGCCTCGAGCTTGGCTCCGTCTGGCGCCGGCTGGGCAGCGAGGTGCTGGTGGTCGAATATCTCGACCGCATCGTCCCCGGCATTGACGGCGAGATCGCCCGCAACTTCCAGCGCATCCTCACCAAGCAGGGCTTCAAGTTCAAGCTCTCGAGCAAGGTGACGGGCGTGAAAAAGGCCAACGGCGCGCAACAGGTCACCATCGAACCCGCCGCAGGCGGTCAAGCAGAAACGGTCGAGGCGGACGTGGTTCTGGTGAGCGTCGGGCGCATTCCTTACACAGAGGGGCTGGGCCTCGAGGAGCTCGGCGTTCAGCTCGACAACAAGCGGCGGATCGTCGTCGATAAGCACTACCAGACGAACGTGCCCGGCATTTACGCCATCGGCGACGTAATCGCTGGCCCGATGCTGGCCCACAAGGCCGAGGAGGAAGGGGTCGCCGTAGCGGAGCTTCTGGCCGGACAGGCTGGCCACGTGAATTACGACGTGATCCCGAACGTGATCTACACGTTCCCGGAGGTCGCTTCCGTCGGCCGCTCCGAAGAGGAGCTGAAAGAGGCCAGCATTCCCTACAAAGTCGGCAAGTTCCCCTACACGGCGAACGGCCGCGCCAAGATCAATCGGACGACTGATGGTCTGGTGAAAGTGCTGGCGCATGCCGAGACGGACCGCGTGCTCGGCGTTCACATCATCGGCCCGAACGCGGGTGAGATGATTGCCGAGGCTGCCGTCCTCATGGAGTTCGGGGGGGCCGCGGAGGATCTGGCGCGCACATGCCATGCGCATCCGACGTTGTCCGAGGCCGTCAAAGAAGCAGCCCTGGCCGTCGACAAGCGCGCCATTCACATGTGACCGGGCTTCCCGCGGCAAAATCAGCCGCGGGCCCGCGGGTGAGCCGCATCGTAAACCGCGAGCAATCGCTCCCGATCGACCTCGGTATAGATCTGCGTGGTTGACAGAGACGCGTGCCCAAGCAGCTCCTGGATCTGGCGCAGATCGGCCCCAGCGGAGAGAAGATGCGTCGCGAAGGAGTGGCGAAGCGCATGCGGCGTCGCCGTTTCGGGCAATCCGAGGGCTGATCGCGCACGCGCAATCGCGAGCTGGATGATGCGGGGCGAAAGCGGACCGCCCTTCGCGCCCAGAAACAGCGGACCGTCAGGATCGAGCGGATACGGACAGAGCTGCCGATATCGCTCAATCGCTGCAATCGTAATCGGCAGCACCGGGACGATCCGCTCCTTGCCGCCCTTGCCCGTGATGCGCAGAACGTCACGACCCGCCGTGGGCGCCTCGCCGGCTTTGAGGCCCAGAGCCTCGGATATGCGCAGCCCGGAGCCATAGAGGAGGAGCAGCACGGCCGTATCGCGCGCCGTGATCCAGTCGAGCTCTGCCGCCATGCCGCCGTCGATCAGCGCCAGCGCCTTCGCGACGGTCAAAGGCTTGGGCACACCGTGTGGCACCTTGGGCCGGGCCACCGAATGGACGGCGCGGCTCTTGATGCCAGCCTCACTCTCCAGCCAACGGAAGAATGTACGCAGGGCCGATAGCGTGCGCGCCAGCGAACGGTTCGAGACCTTTTCGCGCCGGCGGCTCGCGAGAAACCCTCGAAACGTGCGGGTATCGAGCAGTGGCAGGTCGGCAATGCTTGGGGTGCGGCCAAGCTGCCCGCGCCAGAAAGCCAAGAACTGCCGCAGGTCACGCCCATAGGCCTCGCAGGTGAGCTGCGAATAGCCACGCTCCGCGTTGAGATGAGCGAGCCAATCGGCGACGAACTCTTCAAGCGCGCTCGAGAGCGGCAGCTCATCCTGCTCGGTCGGGCTCGGCTGCATGCGCGTCGCTCCCGGGTTGTGCACGCTGACTGCATCGGGCGTTCGTGGTTAAGGAAGTCTTAACGCGAACCACAACCGGCAAGCGCAAAGCAGAAGTGGGGCAGGTTTCTCACAACTGTGCATAGGTCACGAAGCCCTGCCATGACTTCGCTTTGCGGATACGCTACTTGATCGTACACGCGGGCGGCGGGCGTCTTGGAATGTCGCTTTACGAGTCATTGGAGGTGTTCGTCGGAGCAGGTGTGCTTTCGCTCATGCCTGCTCTCGGCTGCGCTGTCCCGCCTGGAGCCGTGCAGGCCGGGGCGGATTTCTCCGTGTTCCTCCGTAGGCGCGGCGAAGGCGGACCGATCGGTGATGTGCTGGACCGGCTGGCGCACCAAATCTGGCTCAGTCAGGACACCCGCGGCATTCAGATGCACGTCGCCGAGGCGCACGCCCGCAAGCTGGCGCCCGTGATCGATGTCTGCCGGCCAGACCCGGAGGTCGTAAAGGCCGTTCTGGGCGGGCAATATCCTGGCGGCACGGCGGCGGCCGCACAACAGCTCACAGCTGGGATCATCGGCCGGGCGAAGACCAGCGGACTGCAGCTGCTCGATTCACTATCCGAGGAGGTCTGCACCTTTCTACTCGAGCAGCTTTTCATTCAAATTCTCGCCGATCCGCGCCTGCTCCGCGATCTGGCGCCAGCGGCAGGGGAGTTCTTGGCTGAACGGCAAGGGGTGCCGCCCCCGGCTGCGGCCGAGGTCGAACCAACGAGCAAAGAGCCTACTGTTGCAAAGCAGCCTGATACCAACTTGGCGGAGCTAAAGGAGCGCTACGGATTATCCGACCGCGCGCTGCAGCGCTTTTCCGCGATCGCGGAGAAGCAGCGCACCTTGTCTGCCCGCGAGGCTTGGCAAATCAGTGAGCTCGCGCAATGGCTGCAGGAGACGCGCAATCAGCTTCTGCGGCCGACGAACGAGCCGGCCGAGATCCGCCAGCTCAAGGCCAAAGCCGCCGAGGCGTTATTCGCCGGCGATTTCGAAGGCGCTATGGAGCTTCTGAAAGAGGTGCGGCGCCTCTTTCGGAAAGCGCGCCAACGGACCGAGCAGCAGCTCCAGGAGCAGTTGGAGCAACTTCGGGCGGAGCAGCATCAGGAGGCGATGGCGACGGCCGACGTGGCCGAGGTTGCCATGGCGCGCATGGATTTTCAGACGGCGGCTGAGCTCTTCGACGAGGCCGCGGAAAGCGTCGGGCGCTCCGATCCGGCTGCGCGGCTCCGCTTCATGCTGCGCCGGGCGGACGCGCTCTACTATGCAGGCGAGGAAACGGGCAATACGACTCTCCTGCGGCAGGCCGTGAACGCGTACGCCGCTGCCGCAGAATTTGCGGGCTCAAGCGGCGACGCGAAAGGCTTGGGCTCCGCCTCCCAGGGCCTTGGAAATGCCTTGCTCGCCATTGCGGATCACGAGCCATCCAAGGCGCTTTTCGAGCAGGCCAGTATCGCTTTCCGCACGGCGCTCGATGTCCTGAGCCGCGAAAAGGACCCGCGCATCTGGGCATTGGCTCGCGTTGGGCTCGGCAACGCACTGGCCTCGATGTGTGAGGTCGAGCAGGCTTCGGCGCTAACGTTAGAGCAGGCGGCAGTTGCCTATCGGGGCGCCCTCGAGGTGTTCACCCGGGAGAACGACCCCATGCAATGGGCCATCACCCGGCTCAACATGTCCACCGTGCTCATTCGTCTCGGCGAGCTAAAGGACCGCCGTGAAAATTGGCTTGCCGCAGCGGCTGCGATCGTACCAGCGCTTGAGGTTTTCGAGGCTCATGGCGCGACAGCGCAGGCAGAGGCGGCACGGCGCACGCTGAAGATGCTCCACAGCCGCTGGAATCTCTTAGAGCCGCCCACCGCGGCTGAATGAGCTCTCGTGAATTTACGCTTCTTTCACTTCCATTGAGTCGATTACAACTCGCTTGAACCGCTTCGACGCAAGCCCATTCGCGTTGCCGCCGGTGCAGCTCAGATCTCTAGCCGGAAAGCCCGCTTGAGAAAGTCCTCGCTCATGGCGGTATCATCTGCGCCGCCCATGAGGCGTTGACTGAAGAGAAGGGCCACTGTCTCGGTTTTCGGATCGATGAAAAATGTCGTACCGAAACCGCCCCACCAACCGAACCGTCCTGGAACTGACGAGATGTCGTCGGGCGCCGTAGCGACCGCAATCCCAAGGCCCCAGCCGTAAGTATCCCAGAAATTCGGGAAGAACGGCGAAACTGCTTTCTGTTCGGGCGTGATCTGGTCGCGCACCATCGCCGCGACACTTTCCTCGGAAATGATCCGTCGCCCTCGATATTCACCCTTGCCGAGCAACATGCGGCCAAAGGCGAGAAAGTCATCGACGGTAGAGACATGGCCTCCGCCGCCGGCCTCGAACGGAGGCGGTTCGGTGAAACTCGCGCCAGAGGCAGGGTTCCAAACGGTCAACTTGTTGGTATCCGGATTACGCGCGTAGCACGTCGCGAGCCTGGCGGCCTTCTCCGGCGGCACGTAAAATCCGGTGTCGACCATTCCGAGCGGCTCGAAAATGCGCTCGCGCTGAAACTCGCCTAGGCTTTTTCCGCTCGCCCGCTCGACAAGCACACCTGCAACGTCCAGGCCCGTGTGATAAAGCCATCGCTCTCCGGGCTGATAAACGAGAGGAAGCGAGCCGATTCTGCGCATGAATTCGTCGGCAGTGTGCCCGAATAGCTTTGGCCCGGGGCTGACTTGCAGCTCATTCATCTTCTGCAGGAGCGGCGATCCAGCAGGATCTGCAAACACGGCTCCGAGCCCCATTCGTAATGTCAGGAGATCGCGGACGGTAATGGGACGTTTCGCCGGGACCGTGTCGTCAAGATCACTTTCGAGACTGCGGATGACGCGGGGGTTGGCCAACTCAGGCAGCCATTTGTCAACCGGATCGTCTAAACCCAGCACACCCTCTTCGACCAAAATTAGCACGGACACCGCGGTAATCGGTTTTCCGATCGAGGCGACGGCAAATATGGTGTCGCGCTGCATAGGCGCGCGCATCTCCAGGCTTTGTACGCCGGCGACGTGGACGTGCACCTTGTCACCTCGGGCGACCAGAGCCACCAGCCCCGGCACTGTACCGCTAGCAACATGGCGGTTGAGAGCTGAATTGAGCGCGCTCGGCGAATTGGAATCACCGGCGGCAAAACCACCTCCTGACATCGCTGCCCATGCGGCAGCGCCCGTCAAACCGGTATGAAATGCTCGCCTTGTCATCGTTATACCGCTCGGTCTGCTGAGGGTTGCGCTGGTGTTTGGGGGAGCTGTTCGACTCATCCGGCAATCCTTTGCGACTGTCGCGGGGGGCTCGAGCTGGAACGTTGATATCAACGTAAGTGGATCTTGTCAAACATCGCAAGACGGGGTTGCTCAGATACGGAGTTTCCGTCCCCAGCCCAGCCATTCGCGGGTGTCGCCCCGAATATAGGGAGCTGTATATTTTATGCTAGAAAAGGAGAAAATAGACCGCTTTGCCGCTACCGGCGCGTGAAGGCCGAATTACTGCGAGATCTAAGCTCGCTCTTCGATCACTTGAATGAGATAGCGCCCATACGAGCTGTTCCCTAGTCGGTGAGCTTCGGCCGCAAGCTGATCCGCGTTGATCCACCCGCGATCGAATGCGATCTCCTCGGGGCACGCAACCTTCACGCCTTGCCGTTTTTCCAGGCTCTGCACGAATGCCGAGGCTTCGATCAAGCTGTCGGGAGTGCCGGCATCAAACCAGGCAAATCCGCGACCGAGCTTTTCGACACGAAGCTTACCTTGCTTCAAATAGTGGTTATTCACATCGGTGATCTCCAATTCGCCTCGAGCAGATGGTTCCAGCGACCGCGCGATGTCCACCACCTGCTCGTCGTAGAAATAGAGCCCGATAACGGCCCAGCGGGAGGGTGGATTCTTAGGCTTTTCGATGATGCTTATGACGTGGCCGTCCGCATCGAACTTCACGACGCCATATCTTTCCGGATCCTCGACACGATGGCCGAACACGAGCGCGCCTTCT
>QGVC01000658.1 GCA_003242645.1 Pseudomonadota bacterium | reverse complement strand
CCCCGGGCGAGGATGGCGGCGATCTCCTGGAGGCGCTGGTGCGGGGTCATCGTTGCCGGCTCAGCGAAGCATTCTTCCATTGCGGGCTCCTTGCAGATGCGCCCACAACGGCCTTCGCCTGGCGACCGGTTCGTTGTCTGGCTGGGTTGGTGCTCTTCGTCCTTCTCTTACTTACCCGGCGAAAGTTCGAAATGGCGGTGGGGTGCGAAGGAAACCGGCTGTTAACACGCGTCTGTTGCATGAATGCTCTGGACACAGTGCCCAAGCAGCCCGAGAATTGTCGCCATGAACGGTTCCCGTGCACTTGGCCTTAAACAGAGAATCGACCGCCTTCGCGCTCTAGCGCAAGCAGATGCGCGTCTGGACGGCGTCCTGCTGTATGGATCGTGGACGATGGGGGAGGCCGACGAGTATTCCGATATAGAAGCCTACCTCTACGTCAAGGACCATCAGCTTGAGAACTTTGACGGCCGGGCGTTTGTGGAGCAGATTGCGCCGTTGAAGTTGGGCTACATCAATATGTATGGCATCTTGGCCGTCATCTTCGATGACCTGATGCGTGGTGAATTCCATATTGTACCAGCCAGCACGGGCATCTCGGAGATCGCGACCTGGCAAGGGCTGGTTCACCTGCCCGATCCGAGTGCGGCGATCTTGCTGGATCGCAGTGGGCGACTCGCCGAAGCGACTGCTTGTCTGAGACAGCCCTGTCGTCCGGACCCCGCCAAGACCAGCCAACAGATCAGTTACGAACTGGCTAACTGGACACTGTCGTTGGCGCAGATACTGGCACGTGGGGAAGTCGCTCGCGCCCATGCGCTGATGCAGACGACCATCGCCCCGCAACAGCTTCAACTCTGTCGCCTGTTGCGCGGTACCACAGACCATTGGCTCACCCCTAGCCGGTCGCTGGAGCGTGACCTGCCCGCCGCCGACCAGACGCGATACGCAGCCACCACGGCTCGGCTGGACAAAGCCGATGTCCATCGCGCGGCGGCAGAGAGCTGGAAATGGAGTCGGCAGCTGATAGACGAGGCTGCCGCTCGATGGCGAATCGCGGTCTTCCCTGTCCTGTATGACAAGATCTCGTTATTGCTGGCAACCCAATCCACATCCGAAGGATGACAGAAGTTCGCAATCACTCAAGGTCCCGGTACGAACGGGCCTGTTAACTGGGCGAGGGCTGTTTACGAGAGAGTCAGAGAGTTCGGCCTGTTGCTCTCGGCGGCCGGGCGAGAACGTATAGGTTCACTGCCGCGACGTGGTAGAGACCGTTTGAAACAGAGAGCGCGGTCCTTAGGAGTGGGAACACCGTAACCCTTTGCGGGCATAGAGATACGAAAACGCCCGGCCATTCTCATGGTCGGGCGTTCGCGTTAACTGGATCAGCCGAATTGGTTCGGCTGGATAGATCAAGCTCCGCGGGAGCAACCCTAGTCGAACCGCTCTCAGCATCAGCACCGCTGCACCGCCCGCCAAGGCCATTCAGGTAGCGCCGGCCGGCTCATTCCAAGCATTCCCATGCGTCGCGCAAGTTCAGCTAAGCTCAGCAGTTTTCACTTGTGAACACCGGCGAAATACGGATAATAGTCGCCGTGACAGGCGGACGATCCGCGACCAGACGGAACGGGGTGCTTGGAGCAGCCTATGGCGGCCAGACGCGATGAGATCATGACGATGGACGAGCTGGCGGAGTATCTGAAGATATCCAAGTCCACGCTCTACAAGCTCGCGGTCGAGAACAAAATCCCCGGTACGAAGATGGCAAAGCCTGGGCGTTTCAA
>QGVC01000657.1 GCA_003242645.1 Pseudomonadota bacterium | reverse complement strand
CCCTTGCTTCCCCCCATCCAGGTGGGGAAGGTGATTTGGTGCTGCTGGTACGGGATCTCGATCCCTGCCTCGCGGAACGCCTTGGCAATAGCCAGCCGCAATTCCGTCTGCACCGCAAGTCGCCGCATCACATCGGGCACGAAGGCGCGAAGGGAGAAGATCATCGCGCTCTCTCCGAAATCCTCGAAAACGACCGACGGCTCGGGCTCTCTGAGGATCGACGGGGACTCCTCTGCCACACGGCGGAGGATAGCGATGACCTGCTCCGGGTCCGCTTTGTAGGAGACGCGGACGTACACCACGAGGCGGCCAATCGCGTTGCGATGGGTCCAATTTGTGACCGTTCCGGTGATCAGCTCGGAGTTAGGAATGATCAGGCTCGAGCGATCGAACGTTTCGATCTCGGTCGCACGCACGTTGATGCGGCGCACGAAGCCTTCCTGACCATTGACCACGATCCAGTCCCCGACCTTCACCGGCCTCTCGATGAGCAGGATGATTCCGGAGACGAAGTTGTTGAAGATCGCCTGCAGGCCGAAGCCGATCCCGAGCGAGAGCGCGCCGGCCACGATGGCGAGCTGCGTGAAGTCAAGTCCCGCGTAGGACAGCGCGAAAATAATCGCTAGTCCGACGCCGGTGTAACCGACGCCCATCAGCACCGAATGCGCGATGGACCTGTCGACGCGCGCGGGCGTCAGAACGGAACGGTCGAGCCATCTCTGGAAGGCGCGCGTGAGGAATAGGAGGACGAGGAAGAGGCCGAGCGCAAGCAGGATGCGAACGAGCGAGATCTGGAATCGGCCGATCTCGAATCCGACGATTCCAGCCTTCAGCCAGTCGATGAAATCGTCGCGCGTATAGCCCCACGTAAGCAGGATCAACGGCACCGCAATCAGCAGGAGGACGGTGTCCACGACCCCAATGATCAGACGAGTGACATAGCTCGTCCGCTCGCTGTCGAGGCCAAGCTTGCTTCCCAGAATTCGTCCCATAGGGCGCTCGCCATCGGCGAGCGCACCTGCTGCCCGGCGGATGATGGCGTGAGCCAGCAGCATGACGAAGACCGTCAGCCCAACCAGCATGACCTGCGTGGAGATGAACCGACCGAGCGCCACGTAACCGGCCAGGGTGGTCGCGAGGATCGCCAACGCCGCGATCGTGACCGGCGCTTTCACCCACAGCGGGCCGAAACGAGAAGGCGGCTGGACGGTAGCGGCTTCGTAGCTGGCGAGGGGCATGCGTATTAACGCCGCCAGAACCGCAGCGTAGGCTAGATTGGTCACAGCTGTTTGGACGACCCCGATCTCGAGCGGCAGGTAAAGAACCCGGACGACATCGCGGAGCAGCGTGTCGATGGCGAAAACGGCGGCCAGCAGCTTGGCCATACGCAGCAGCTTCGGCGCGCTGGCGAAGTCGAGGAGCCGAAAGCCTGAAGGGGTGGGCGCCAGAGATGCTTCGGCAACGGCCCTGATCCCAATGAAGACAGCAAATGCCTTCAGCCCTGCGAGCGCAAGCTCATCGACAGTTGCTGTCAGCAGTTCGGAGCCGGCGAGTCCGCCGTAAAGCGTGGTCGCTGCAGCGAAAGGCGGCAGCGCGCGGCTGACCGCCCTCCAAATCGCTTCACCCGTGTTCGGGAAGTAGGCGGCCCAACCTTCACCGCCAGGGGCACTTATCCGGCGCCGGATGAGTGAGAGGAGGAGACGTAACACGCCGTACACGCCGGCTGCTATCGTCATGACGAGTACGAGCGCCGCTGCCTTCTTGCGGGCCTGTGACCACCATTCTCGCGCA
>QGVC01000656.1 GCA_003242645.1 Pseudomonadota bacterium | reverse complement strand
GGCGTTCGTGGGTCTCTTCTTCCGCCCATACTGCTTGCGCTCCTCCCCCACCAGGGAATCCCAAGGCTTGGCTGGGCGCTACTTGACTGACTGCCCGCCTACCTGCCCGCGCTCGCTAATCAACTACGCAACAAGCCATGCAGCCAGCCAACGGAATCGGATTCTGGCAATTTCCGATTCTAGAAGGGTTGACAATCTCGAACGTTTGATCTATTATGCAAGCTAAGCGTCGAAGACGCGCCATCAAGAGTGACACCAGCAGTTTGGTGTCCGGCAACCTGGTGACGACCGCCAAGGTGCCTTGTCCTCAACAGAGGAGATGGGCCGCATGTTGCGGAACCAAAGGTCGAACCCCGCACGATCGTGCGGGCCGGATCGTGTTCCCCATCTGAACCATCTCCCAAGAGCAGTCCGCGCTGAAACTGTCGGCCAGGAAATCTAGTCGGGAGGAGTTCACGATGGAACACGATGTGCCTGTGTCCACCCCCTATCTCGACCGCCTGCTTCGCTTTCTCTTCGGCGATGATTGCGCGGCAAAGGCGCGCGAACCCGAGTCCTCACACGCCGATCCCCTCGCCTGGAAGCAACACTTTCCCCGTCCACGCCCAATCGAGGAGCTTAAGAAAAGCGGATATCCACTAGGCATAGTCAATAGCAGCCACCGAATTCGCAAGCTTCTCCTGCTTCGCATGGGGCGACGGCTTCGCGACGCATCTCATGAGGACAAGATCGCATTCCTCGTGGCGCACGAAGCGCTGACCCGCGCACTTGAAAAGGCGCTCTTCACCGGACGCCTTTCTCGAGGCGATGGGGACACGACTCCTGGCCAAGCAATCGATCGCGTTGATTCCATCGCGGACGACCTCCTGGTCTGGCTTGACGATTGGGGGATTCCAAATCGTGCCGAAGCCTGCAACGGAAGCCGCGAAGCACGATCTCGGTACGGAGCCATCCGGCGGAATCCCGGCCGACTTTGAATTGAGTATGGTGGGGATGTTTGACCCACCTGGCCCAGCGGTTGTAATTCCCTTCCCAGTTCCCGAGCAGCCAGCAAACGATTCACCGGATCAGCCCGCGCCGGTCCAGACTATTGACCCCGAACCGGACCCGACTACCTCAAGCGAAGCTGTCGAGCTCGTCATGGTCCAGTGTGCCGAATGCGAGGGGGAAGGTTGCGACGTTTGCGGTGCTACGGGCCACGTCGCTGTCGACGACTTGCCTGACTGGACCATGCGCTGCCCCATCTGCAACGCGGCGGGTTGCGACTTCTGCAGCAAGCGCGGCTGGCTCAATTCGGAGAACTACCGCAAGTGTCCGCTTTGCAGGGGTTCAGGATGCCGGAAGTGCGACAGCCACGGCTGGGTTGAATACGACGATGAGCAGAGAGAAGAGTTTTGTGAGCGATTTGGTCTGGTCAACCGATGTCCATACTGCGAAGGTTGGGGATGCAGCGAGTGCGATCACCTCGGGAATGTCTCGGATGACGTCATTAACGAGATTCTGGGTGATGGAGCACCAATCACATGTCTGGCCTGCGGAGGCGAATGCTGGATTGACGGACCGGGGCCGTGCTCCTGGCACTGCCAAGACTGCGCGGGAACGGGATACATGCGAGACTGGGCGCTCTTTGGAATGGACCTCACCAATCGCGATCTTTATGGTGTGGAATTCTCGGGCGCTGACCTCTCGTGTCTAGATTTTTCTGGCTCAGACCTCAGCGAAGCTGACTTGTCAGCATCGGACCTAACCAGAACCAACTTCACCGGAACGATTCTCACCAAGGCTGATCTCA
>QGVC01000009.1 GCA_003242645.1 Pseudomonadota bacterium | reverse complement strand
GTTCCCTCTTCGTGGCTTCGGAAATTTGTATAAGGGCGCGTGCTGGCGTGACCGCGAACCAGCTACCGGGATGTGCGCATTGCGCCGTGCACCCGCGGGATGAGATGCATTTCATCAATGCCACTCAGCTAGCCAACGCCATCAATCGAGCCAATCTTCCCGGCGTCGGCCCCCGTGAGGTCATCAGCGGTCCCGATGCAGCGAAGTTCTACCCGAAGATATTCGGCCGCACCGGTATCATTTTCATCCAGGACTATTGGCGCCGCAGCTTCGACCCGGTGGGCAATCCGACCGGCGACCATATCGACGTCTGGAACGGCTACCGCTCGTCCGCGAAGTGGCTGATGGAGTGGTTCTCTTGGCTCGGCTACTACTCCAATTACGCCGAGGCGCGAGAGATCTGGTTCTGGGAGGTGAAGTGAGCGAGTGCACCGCGCCGCGGACGCATCCACCTGACAAGGAGCACGCCTGATGCGTTATCTCATCGCGATGATTTTCGCGATCGTAGCCGCGGCAGCGGCAACGGTGTTCATCAGCTCGCACGTGGCGACGTGGGTCGTGGAGCGCATGACCTTCGAGAGTCCGGACGAGGTCGCCAACCTGCACGACATCGTCTTCATGGGCGTGAACCTTCTAGCCCTCGCCATCGGATGGGCGATTGGCTGGTGGCTTGGCAATTTCGAGAGGCAAAGTGAATTGTAGTCCGGGGCCGTTCTGCCTTTGCTCTTCAGATCGTCTCCATCTATAAGGCGGGCTTGCTCCACCCAAGCGTCGTGGTGAAAGCACCCTGGCGTGTTCTGGCCAGGGCCAGCGATCGTGATCCCGCGTGGCAATAGGGTCTGTGGAGCCAGACTGCGCGCGATTGCCCACGGAAGAGGGGCCGCGTGGGTGTTTCAAGAACTCCAAACTTAAGCTGAGGATTGCGGGTGCCGGCCAAAGGCCCTGTATCGGGAATGATGAAGTATTTGCTGCTCGCCAGTGCCGGCGGCGCGCTCGGTGCGGGCGCACGCTATCTGGTCTATGCCGAGTTTACACGCCGGTTGGGTGCCTCGTTCCCCTGGGCAACGCTGACGGTGAATGTCGTGGGCTCCCTGCTCATAGGCGTGCTTTCGGCGCTGCTGTTGGAGCGCTTCCCTGATGGCGCCGGTCTTCGGGTTTTCATCTTCACCGGCATTCTTGGTGGCTTCACAACTTTTTCGGCGTATTCGATCGAAGTCATCTCAATGCTGGAGCGAGGATCATTTGGGAGCGCGTTGACTTACGCCGGTAGCTCCGTCCTGCTTTCGCTTGCGGCATGCTGGGTGGGCCTCGCCGGAACGCGGGCGCTAATCCAATGAAAGAAGCTGTTGTGAACGAAGAGCGCACAAGCGATCGGGTCGAGACGCTGACCGTCAAGCCGGATGAGTCCGGCATGCGGCTCGACCGCTGGTTCCGCAGCCATTTTCCGCAGGTCACCTATACGTATTTGCAAAAGCTGCTCCGCACCGGCCAGGTGCGGGTGAACAGCCGCCGGGTGCAAGGCGGTGATCGGCTCGAGGCCGGCGATCAGGTCCGTGTGCCCAAGGTCGTGCGCATGCCGCCGAAGCACGGCCCCTCTGTCGTGCCGCCGCCGGGCCTCTCCAAGGCGGACCGCGATTTCATCGAGCGCATGATCCTCTATGAGGACGATGATGTGCTCGTCCTCAACAAGCCGTACGGCATCGCCGTGCAGGGCGGCACGGGCACGAAGCGGCACATTGACGGCCTGCTCGCGGGCATGATCGACCGCTTCGGCGACAGGCCGCGGCTCGTCCACCGCCTCGACCGCGACACGACGGGCGTTCTCCTCGTCGCCAAGCGCCGCGACATCGCCGCCAAGCTCGGCCGCGTGTTTCAGACGCGCTCCGCAGCCAAGACCTACTGGGCGCTGGTGAAGGGTGTGCCGAAACCCCCGCAGGGGAAGGTGGAAGCGGCGCTCGTCAAGACCACAGGTCCCGAGGGGGACCGCGTGCGGAAAGCGGGCCCTGGCGAGCAGGACAAGGCCATGCACGCAACCACGTATTACGCGGTGATCGATCGTGTTGGCACGAAGGCTGCGTGGGTGTCTCTGAAGCCAGTTACCGGCCGCCAGCATCAGCTGCGCGCGCACATGTCGATCATCGGCCACCCGATTGTGGGCGACAGCAAGTACGAAGGCGGCCTGGACCTACCGGTGGAGGGGATCGAGCCCAAGCTTCATCTCCACGCCCGCCGTCTCGTCATCCCGCATCCCCGCGGCGGAAAGATCGACGTAACGGCACCGCTGCCCGATCACATGCGCCGCACGTGGGACTTACTGGGGCTCGATGAAGGCAAGTGGTCGAAGGAGTGACCAGCTGGGTCAGGTTTGGGCCTGAACTTACCTGATCTTGACCCCACTCGGACATACTCGTGTTGCAGTCTCGGGTGCGGCGTGGCATGGCGTCTCAACATGATAGGTGTTTTCGATTCCGGCCTTGGGGGGCTGACGGTGCTGCGGGCGCTGGTGAAACGCTTTCCGCAGCTTTCGTTCGTCTATCTCGGCGATCAGGCCCATGTGCCTTATGGCAACCGCCCCTCCGACCAGATCGTGGAGCTGACCCGGGCCGGTGTTGAGCACCTGTTCAGGCAAGGCTGCCGGCTGGTCATCCTCGGCTGTAATACGGCGACGGCCGTGGCGTTGCGGCGGCTGCAGCAGGAATGGCTCCGGAGTTCAGGATATTCGGGCCACAATGTTCTCGGTATCGTGGCACCCACGGTTGAGGCAGCAACGCAGACCGCGTGGGCCGTTTCGACACCGCAGTACCCTCAGAAGTACAAGACGGACGTGATCGCGGTGTTCGGCACACAGCGAACGATTTCATCCGGCGTCTATCCGCAAGAAATCCGGAAGCGGTGCCCTCGGGTGCGGGTGGTGCAACAGGCCTGTCCCGACCTTGCCGGGGCGATCGAGAGTGCCAGGCCCGAGTCCGAATTGGAGCGGATGGTGGCGGAGGCTGTGGGCAGCCTGATGAGTACGCTCGAAGGCGAGACGCCCCATGAGGCTATCCTCGGGTGCACCCATTACGCGTTGATCGAGCATATTTTCCGGCGTCATTTGCCGGGATCGACCCGCATCCTCTCACAGCCCGAAGTCGTGGCTGATAGCCTGGAGGATTACCTGACCCGACACCCTGAATATGCAACTCAGGATGGTTCGCCCCCGACGCTCACCCTTTTGACCACAGGAGAACCGGCCTCGACCAACGAATTGGCACAAGTATTTTGGCCGGATGCCAATCGATTCAAGCGGTTGTCGGATTTTCTTTGATTCCCTTTCCAATAAGCTTGGAACCACTCGCCATCAATTAAGTATTTCCATTTACGCTAATTCAAAACCGATCAAATTCAGTAACCATCGAAACTTCTCTTTGCAGTGACGGTTATTCCATCAGGAACAATCATTGTAAGAAGAGAGGTCCGATGAGTCGTCGTCTAATCATTACGTGTGCCGGAGCCGTTCTTGGCCTCGGCCTCGCTCTATCCGCCGGGCAGGCGGCGCCAGCCAGCCCTGGCCAGTTGAAGGGTGCCACCAACGGTGCTGAGACCCTTGTGGATCAGGTCCACGGCCGCCATCGCTATTGCGCCCGCTGGCCTGGGCGCGGGTGGTGGCATCGTCACGTCGGAAGAAACTTCCGGCCCGCTTCCTGCGGCCCGCGGCGAGGAGCGAGATACAGGCATTGTTTCCGGAGACGCGGTGAACTCGTCTGCGTCTGGCGCTGGCGCTAATTTCCGCAAGTAAACGAGCTCAACAAAAAGGGGCCGGGGGAACCTTCCCTCCAGCCCCTTTCACATGTGCAACCCGCTCATGATCAGCCTGCCTCGCGATCGCGGCGGCGATCCCGCCGGTCGCGGCGATCTGCCCGCGCTTCGGCTCCTTCCTCTCCCTCGGGGCGCGGCTCCTGCGGGATTTCCTTGCCGGTTTGCTGATCGACAACCTTCATGGACAAGCGCACCTTGCCGCGATCGTCGAAGCCCAGGAGCTTCACGTAGACTTCCTGGCCTTCCTTGACGACCTCATGCGGTGAGTTCGGGCGTCCTTTCGGCGTCAGCTGCGAGATGTGCACAAGACCGTCGCGGGAGCCGAAGAAGTTCACGAACACGCCGAAGTCCATGATCTTCACGACCTTGCCCTTGTAGATCTCGCCGACCTCGGGCTCGGACGCGATTTCGCGGATGCGCCTTATTGCGGCTTCGATCGCTTCGCGCTTGGGCGCCGCCACCCTCACGGTCCCGTCGTCCTCGATGTCGATCTTGGCGCCGCTCTCCTCGACGATGGAGCGGATGACGGAGCCGCCGGTGCCGATCACCTCACGGATCTTATCTGTCGGAATACGGATGGTCTCGATGCGCGGGGCATGCTCACCCAGCTCGGGGCGAGCCTCGCCAAGGGCCTTCGCCATCTCTCCAAGGATATGCATCCGGCCCTCGCGCGCCTGCTCGAGCGCGACGCGCATGATCTCCTCGGTGATGCCGGTGATCTTGATGTCCATCTGCAGCGACGTGATGCCTTCAGAGGTTCCGGCAACCTTGAAGTCCATGTCGCCGAGATGGTCCTCGTCGCCGAGAATGTCCGAGAGCACCGCGAACGAGTCGTTCTCCTTGATCAAACCCATCGCGATGCCGGCCACCGGCCGCTTCAAGGGAATGCCCGCATCCATCATCGCGAGCGACGATCCGCAGACGGTTGCCATCGATGACGAGCCGTTGCTCTCCGTGATCTCGGACACGACGCGGATCGTGTAGGGGAACTCCTCAGGGGACGGAATGAGCGGGTTGAGGGCGCGCCAAGCGAGCTTTCCGTGCCCGATCTCCCTCCGCCCTGGCGAGCCGATACGGCCTGTTTCGCCGACGGAGAAGGGCGGGAAGTTGTAGTGGAGCATAAATCGCTCCTTCTTTGTGCCCTCCAGCGTATCCACGTACTGCTCATCCTCACCGGTGCCGAGCGTGGCCACCACGAGCGCCTGCGTTTCACCGCGCGTGAACAGAGCAGATCCGTGCGTGCGCGGCAGTACGCCGACCTGAGCCATGATCGGCCGGATCGACTTCAGATCGCGCCCATCGATGCGCTTTCCGGTTTTCAGGATGTTACCGCGAACGATCTCTTGCTCGAGGCTTTTGAAAACATCGGCGAGCAGAACGGCATCGGCTGGATCATCGGGAGGAAGCAGCTCCGCGAAGACCTTCTGGCGGATCGCCTCCACCATCTCCCGACGCTTCTGCTTTTCGGTGATCGAGTAAGCCTGGCGCAGCTCCGCTTCGGCGAGCTCCTTTACGCGATCCTTGTATTTCGACTTGTCAGGGATCTCGAACTCCCACGGCTCCTTGGCGGCGGTCTCGGCCAGCTTGATGATGGCCTGGATCACAGGCTGGAAGTGCCTGTGGCCGAACATGACGGCCTCGAGCATCTTCTCCTCGGAGAGCTCGTGGGCCTCGCTCTCGACCATCATGACCGCCTCTTGGGTGCCGGCGACCACGAGGTCGAGCTTCGTTTTCTCCATCTCGTCGATGAGCGGATTGAGCACGAGCTCGCCGTCGATCAGGCCGACACGGGCCGCGCCGATCGGCCCGAGGAACGGCACGCCGGACAGCGTGAGCGCCGCCGACGAGGCGATCATGGCGACGATGTCGGGATCGTTCTCGTTGTCGAACGAGAGAACGGTCGCGATGACCTGCGTCTCGTTCTTGAAGCCTTCGACGAAGAGTGGCCGGATTGGGCGATCGATCAGGCGGGAGGTCAGGGTTTCCTTTTCGGTTGGGCGGCCTTCGCGCTTGAAGTAGCCGCCGGGGATTTTTCCTGCTGCGTATGTCCTCTCCTGGTAGTTCACCGTCAGCGGAAAGAAATCCACTCCCGGGCGGACTTCCTTTTCGGCAACAACGGTGGCCAGGACAGTCGTTTCACCATATTGGGCGAGCACAGCGCCATCGGCCTGGCGAGCCAATTGCCCCGTCTCGAGCCTGAGCTTTCGCCCGCCCCATTCAATTTCTACACGATGAATGTCGAACATCTTGCGTCTTTCGAACTTGAGTCGCTCTGAACTTGTGCCGCCCTCGGCACAAGCTTCCACTTGGAGCCATCGCGGGAGCGGACGCCGGACCAAGGCGGTTCAATCGGCTTAGGCGGCGGTCTCTTCGAGCTCTCTGCCACCAGCGGTGGTCCTCCAATGCATGCCGGCCGGGCCGACCCGGCGACGAATATACAGCAGACGGCCTTGTTGCCGCCTGCTGTCTTTTTTGCTCAGCGGCGAATGCCGAGTTTATCGATGATTCTCTGGTAGCGCGCCTCGTCTTTGCGCTTCAGGTAGTCGAGCAGCTGCCGGCGTTGCCCGACCATCTTCAGCAGCCCTCGACGCGAGTGGTTGTCCTTCTTGTGGACCTTGAAGTGCTCGGTGAGCTGGTTGATCCGCTCCGTCAAGATTGCGATCTGCACCTCGGGGGAGCCGGTGTCCCCGGGCTTTGTCGCATGCTCCCGGATAATCTCCTGCTTGCGCTCGGGTGTAATCGACATCGGGTTATCTCCTCATCCTCAAAGCTTCACATGGGGTCCTGTGGGACCGTCTGCGGCCACGGCCGGGATGTCGTCCAGCAGGGTCGCAAAGAGAAACACGGGCCTGCTTCGCCCGTGCTGGCGCCGTTATACACTAACAGTGGTCAAGGGCGAGCAGTTTCTCGCGGTCGCACGGCGGCATGCGAGTGAAAAATCAATTCAGGTTGAAGACGCGCGTCGGGCGGAACTCGCCTTTGGTCAGCTCGCCCAGGGCGACGAGCTGTCCTTTGGACATCGCGTAGGCCTCGCCGCTCAGAATTGGGGCGTCCCGGCCACGGATCAGAACGCTCTGGCCGCGCCGCACGCGCGATGCGTCCGCCGGGCTCAGGTTGATCCGCTGCAGCTCTTCGAGCGCGGCCTCCACGGGCAGCAGCTTGACCTTGAGGAAGTCCATTGCGGCGTCCAGCTTGCTCGCCTCCTGCAGATCCGACAGCGCAACGGCCATGTCCTCACTGAACGGCCCGACCCGAGTGCGGCGCAGCTCGGTCACGTGCCCATAGCAGCCAAGCTCGCGGCCCATATCGCGCGCCAGCGCGCGCACGTAGGCGCCCTTACCGCAGATCGCCTCGAAGACGGTTGTGCTTTCGTCCGGAAACTCGACGGCCTTGAGCTCCTCGATCAAGACGATCCGCGGCTCCAACACCGGAATTTCGCCGTCACGCGCGAGATCGTAGGCACGCTCGCCGTTGACCTTGATCGCAGAGAAGGTAGGCGGAACCTGGCTTATCTCGCCTGTGAAGCGAGGAAGAATGGCCTCGATCTCGGCAGGCGAGGGGCGCCTATCGCTCGTCTTGACGACCTCGCCCTCGGCGTCGTCGGTGTTGGTCTCCGCGCCCCAGCGGACAGTGAACCGATAGGCCTTCTCGCTCTCGACGGCAAAGGCGCAGGTCTTCGTCGCCTCGCCTAGAGCGATAGGAAGAATGCCGGTCGCGAGCGGGTCGAGCGTGCCAGCGTGACCGGCCTTTTGCGCATCGTAAAGCTGTTTGACGATCGCGACGGCCTGAGTGGACGTCATGCCTTTTGGCTTGTCGAGAACGAGCCAGCCATGGATCGGATTGCCTCTTTTCGGGCGCGCCATTTCTACTTCCCGAGGTTTCTTACTGCGTGCTTATCCGGCCCTTTAGCGCTGCTTCAGGCTGTCGAGTAGCTGGTCGATGCGCTGGCCGGTGTCGAAGCTCTCGTCTTTGCGGAAGCGGATCTCAGGGGCAAACTTGAGGTTGACGGCCTTGGCTATGGCTCCGCGGAGGAACCGCTTATTTCGCTCAAGTGCAGCCATCACCTGATCTATATCCCTGCCACCCAGCGGCATCACATAGATCGTCGCCAACCGCAAATCAGGCGACATCCGCACCTCCGAGATGGTGATCATGTGTGAGCTGATCACCTCGTCGTAGATCTCACCGCGGATTAGCAGCTCGGAAAGGGCCTGACGGATCACCTCGCCAACTCTGAGTTGGCGCGGCGTTGGGCCTGAGCGGGAAAATGGATTTTTCGACATGGTTCTACCGACCGGGCTCGAACCGGCTCAGCCTCCAAAGGATGCGACGGCGAGCGCGGAACCAGCCCGCACCCGCCGAACCCAATGCACTTCAAGCGATCAAAGGGTCCGCTTGATGGTCTCGACGTTGTAGCACTCGATCACGTCGCCGACGCGGATGTCCTGGTAGTTGGCAAAAGCCATACCACACTCTTGCCCCGCCGGGACTTCCTTTACCTCGTCCTTGAACCGCTTCAAGGATGCCAGTGTTCCTTCGTGCACCACCACGTTGTCGCGGATCACGCGAACCTTGGCACCGCGCTCCACCTTGCCTTCGGTGACACGGCAGCCAGCCACCTTGCCGACCTTCGAGATGTTGAACACCTCGAGAACCTCGGCGTTGCCCAGGAAGACCTCGCGCACGGTGGGCGCCAGTAGGCCGGACATCGCCGCTTTCACGTCATCCACGAGATCGTAGATGATGTTGTAGTAGCGGATTTCGACGCCCTCGCGCTCTGCAGCCGCTCGGGCTTGTGCGTTGGCGCGCACGTTGAAGCCGATGATGACCGCACCGGCCGTCTGCGCCAGAGCGACATCCGACTCGGTGACACCGCCGACGCCCGCATGGATCACGCGAGCCTCGACCTCCTCGGTCGAGATCTTCTTCAAGGAGCCGACGATGGCTTCGACGGAGCCCTGCACGTCACCCTTGATGACCAGCGGGAACTCCTTCTTCCCCGCTTCCTTGAGCTGCTGCATCATCTGCTCGAGGGTGCGGGCGGTACCGACAGAGCCCAGCGTCTCGCGACGCTTACGGATGCGGTACTCGGTGATCTCGCGGGCGCGGGCCTCGCTCTCGACAACCGCGAACTGGTCGCCTGCTTCAGGAGCCGAGTCGAAGCCCAGGACCTCCACCGGCACCGAAGGACCGGCTTCCTTCACGTTCTCGCCCTTGTCGTTGATCATGGCGCGCACGCGGCCCCAGGCGGTGCCGGCAACGACGATGTCGCCGACGTGCAGCGTGCCGCGCTGGACGAGCAGCGTGCCGACCGGGCCACGCCCGCGCTCCAGCTTCGCCTCGATTACGAAGCCTTCCGCAGAGCGGTCCGGGTTGGCTTTGAGCTCAAGCAGCTCGGCCTGGAGCGAAATCGCCTCGAGCAACTTGTCGAGGTTGATGCGCTTCGTGGCCGAAACCTCGACCTCGAGCACGTCACCCGACATGCTTTCGACGACGATCTCGTGCTGCAGCAACTCCGTGCGCACCCGATTGGGATCGGCATCGGGCTTGTCGATTTTGTTGATGGCCACGATGATCGGCACGCCAGCCGCGCGTGCGTGATTGATTGCCTCAACGGTCTGGGGCATCACGCCGTCGTCCGCCGCGACCACCAGCACGACGATGTCCGTCACCTTGGCGCCGCGGGCGCGCATGGCGGTGAACGCCTCATGGCCTGGCGTGTCGATGAAGGTGATCGTCTCGCCGGCCTGCGTCTTCACCTGATACGCGCCGATGTGCTGGGTGATGCCACCAGCCTCGCCAGCCGCAACGTTGGTCTGACGAATGGCGTCGAGCAGCGAAGTCTTTCCGTGGTCGACGTGACCCATGATGGTGACAACGGGCGGCCGCGGCTTGAGCGTCTCTGGCGCGTCTTCGGGGCCAAGGAAGCCTTCCTCGACGTCCGCCTCGGAGACGCGCTTCGGAATATGCCCGAACTCCTGCACGATGAGCTCGGCCGTGTCGGCGTCGATCACGTCCGTGATCTTGTGCATCTCGCCTTGCTTCATCAGGAACTTGATGACGTCGACGGCGCGCTCCGACATGCGGTTCGAGAGCTCTTGGATCGTGATCGCCTCGGGGATGACCACCTCGCGAACGACCTTCTCGCGCGTCTGGGGGATGCCCATCGCACGCAGTCTCTCGCGCTCACGGCGGCGTCTCAGCGAAGCAAGTGACCGCTCCCGCTGGCGCTCGTCGAAAGCGTTCGTGATCGTCAGCTTGCCGCGCAGGCGAGTCTCTTCAGCACCCTTGATGGGAGCCCGGGCGAGCTTGCCGCCCTTCTTCTTGGCGCGGACCTCCTCCTCGTCGAGATCTGCAAGATCCTCGTCCTTAACGGCACGCTTGGGAGCTTCGGGCTCAGCTTTCTTGGGTGCTTCGACGGGCTTCGGCCGCTCCGGACGCGACACGATGATCGGCCGCGTCATGCCGATGGGCTGTGCCAAGACCTGCGGAACCTCTTCGGTCCGCGGCGCTCTCTCCTTTTCGGCAGGGGGAGTCGGCGTTTCGGGAGCCTTGCTGACCTCCGGTTCAGGCGCAGGCGCCTCTGCAGCCGGGGCCTCAGCCGTCGGCGGCGCAGCAGCCTCTACGGCGGCCTCGGCGCTCTCCGGCTTTTCGGGCGCCTCCGGCTTGGCAGCCTGCTCCAGCTCGGCAGCGGCCTTGCGCTCCTCCTCGCGACGGCGGCGCTCCGCCTCCTCGCGCTCGCGCTGCTCGCGAGCACGCTGCTCCTCGAGCTCACGCGCCTGCGCTGCGGCGAGCGCCCTCGCGCGCGCAAGCTGCTCCTCCTCGGAGAGCGTGCGCAGAGTTTTCGGCCGGGGCTGCGGCTGCTCCTCAGCCTTCTGAGGCGCTCCTGCAGCACGCCGCTGGGCGGCCTGTTGGCGCAGGCGTGCCTGAGCGGCGGCGATCGCAGCCGGAGTTTCCTCCGGCTCCTGCCCCGGGAGTGTCCGCTTCCTCTTTTTCTCGACCACCACCGATTTCGACCGGCCGTGGCTGAACTTCTGCTGCACGTGCCCGGACTCGACGGTGCGCTTCAGGCTGAGCGGCTTGCGCGCGCCTGTCAGCACGGTCTTCTCAGTGGTCTCTTTTGTTTCGCTCATGCCTTGCCTGTCCAAACGTCCCCTGTGCGACCGTCACCCGGCCGCCGATTCGATGTTCAAAGCCGGCTTGCCCGACCGGTATCGGGTCAATCGGCCAACTTCGTTCAGGAAATTCGTCGTACCGCCGCCTGCGCCCAGTGCAGCATGTACCACATTCGACCGTCCTAAGGCCAAGCTCATTTGCTCGACGGTCAACTCCTGAATGATCAACGCCGGTTTTCCCTTCTGCCGGCAAACCGCTTGAAAACGGCGATTCAATTTACCGACGCCATCTGCCGCGGCCTCGCGGCCGTGCAGCAATACGGCAACAGTGCCCGAAGCAATCGCCGCTTCAATCCGGGTGAAGCCTGTAATCACGAGACCAGCCTTGTTGGCGAGGCTCAGCGCGTCCAACACACGCTTCTCCAGCAGCCGCTCCACCAGGTCCGGCAGGTCGGGCGGCACCGATACCTGCCGCTTCAAGCTTCTTGCAAACGCTTTGCGCTTGACCGCTTCGGCGACGGCACTGCGCTCTGCGGTGACCCATACGCCGCGGCCGGGAAGGCGCCGCGCCAAGTCGGGCACGATCTGGCCGTCCGGTCCTTCGACGAAGCGGATGAGCTCCTCAGGCGGCTTCTGCTCGCGGGTGACAACGCAGGTCCGCAGCGGAGTGTGACGCTCCGCCGCTGGCTTTTCTGCGATCTCTACCCGAACCGCCATTCGTTCTCTGTCCACTCCCAGACATGGTGGGCGTCACGCGCTTTGCCCGGCTTCGCCGGCAGCGGCCTCGTCGGCCTCCTCGGCCTCCAGCTCCTCCTCAGGCCCGAGGTCCTCCGGAGGGATCCAGCCCAGGATCACACGTGCCGCCATGATCATGTCCTCGGCCTCCTTGCGGCTGAGGTCGAAGCCCTCGAGGATGCCCTTGTGGCGCACCGTCTCGCCGTCCTTTCCCGTCTTGCGCTCGGTCCAGCCGACGAGATCGTCGGTCGCGCAGTCAGCGAAATCTTCGAGCGTCTTAATGCCATTCTCGCCCAGGGCGACCATCATTGCGGTCGTCATGCCAGGCACTTGGGCGAGCTCGTCGGATACGCCCAGCTCCTTGCGCCTCGCGTCGCGCTCCTGCTCGAGCTTATCCAGGTACTCGCGGGCGCGGGTCTGAATCTCCCGCGCGGTATCCTCGTCGAAGCCCTCGATATGGGCAATCTCGCTCACGTCAACGTAGGCGACTTCTTCGATTGACGCAAAGCCTTCTGTCGCGAGCAGCTGCGCAATCACCTCATCGACATCGAGCGCTTCCATGAACATCTGCGAGCGCTCGGTAAATTCCTTCTGACGCCGCTCGCTCTCCTCCTGCTCGGTCAGGATGTCGATGTCCCAGCCCGTCAGCTGCGAAGCGAGCCGCACGTTTTGTCCGCGGCGGCCAATGGCGAGGGAGAGCTGGCTCTCCGGCACGACCACTTCGATGCGATTGGAGTCCTCGTCGAGCACGACCTTGGTCACCTCAGCCGGTGCCAAAGCGTTGACGATGAACTCCGCGGGGTCGGGCCGCCACTGGATGATATCGATCTTCTCGCCCTGAAGCTCGTTGACGACCGCCTGCACGCGCTGCCCGCGCATACCCACGCACGCGCCAACGGGATCGATCGAGCTGTCCTTCGAGATGACGGCGATCTTTGCTCGCGAGCCCGGATCCCGCGCCACAGACTTGATCTCGACGACACCGTCGTAGATCTCCGGCACCTCCATGGCGAACAGCTTCGCCATGAACTCGGGCCGCGCGCGAGACAGGAAGATCTGCGGGCCGCGCTGCTCCCGGCGTACGTCGTATATATAGGCGCGCACGCGGTCGCCGTAACGCAGGTTCTCGCGCGGAATCATTTCGTCGCGGCGGATGATGCCCTCGGCCCGGCCGAGGTCGACGATCACGTTGCCGTACTCGACCCTCTTCACGGTGCCATTGACGATTTCGCCAACGCGATCCTTGTACTCGTTGTATTGCCGCTCGCGCTCAGCCTCACGCACCCTCTGCACGATGACCTGTTTGGCGTTCTGCGCGGCGACGCGGCCGAAATCGAGCGGTGGTAGGGGTTCTCTGATGGTATCGCCAATCTTCGCCTCAGGGTTCCGCCGCTTTGCTTCCTCCAGCGAAATCTCCGTAGCGTCGTTCTGAACCTCCTCAACTACGGTCAGAACACGGAAAAGCCGCGTATCCCCGGTCTTGGGATCAATCTCACAGCGGATATCGTTCTCCGCGCCGTAGCGGGATTTGGCCGCCCTCTGGATCGCGTCCTCCATCGCCTGGAGGACAATCTTGCGGTCGATCGACTTCTCACGCGCGACCGCATCCGCGATCTGCAGAAGCTCCAACCTGTTTGCACTAACTGCAACGGCCATGTCTTCGACCTCTGTCGCTCACTCTTGCTGTTGCGGCTCGGAGCCGCCGTTACCTTTCGATGTCTTCTTTGCCCGACGCAGAGCCTCTCTGATCAGCTCATCCGTGAGGACGAGCTTCGCTTCGGCGATCAGATCGACCGGGAACCCCAGCACCTGGGTGCCGCGCTGATCGAGCGTGCAGATCATCCGCACCTCGCCGTCCTCGTAGCCTTCGAGGACGCCACGAAAGCGCTTACGCCCGCTGACCAACTCCTTGAGCTCGATTTTGGCCTCGTAGCCGGCCCAATCCTTGAAATCGGATGGCCTTACCAGCGGACGGTCGATTCCAGGCGAGGAGATCTCAAGCCGGTAGCTGCCTGGCAGCGGATCATGGACATCGAGTAGCGGCGACAACTCCCGGGAGATCGCCTCGCAATCCTCGATCGTGATCGTTCCACTCGGGCGCTCGGCCATAATCTGGACCGTCTGGCCGTCTCGGCCGTGAACTTTAACCCTCACCAAGCGAAAACCGAGGTCTTCCAAAACCGGCTCGACGAGCGCGGCAATCTCTGCAGCAACGCCGGTTTCGCGAATGAAGCGCCGAGTGTCCGCGCCATCATCCCGCTTGTCCATATCGCCTCGAGTTCCGCATCCAAGCTGCTCATGAGCAGCGGGTAAAACAAAAAGAGCGGACCCGCTGGGGCCCACTCTCAGAGTTGAGATGATCATGAGCGTCTGAAACATATGTGAGTTATGCGCCGAAGGTCAAGCGCAAATGGCAAAAATCGGGCAACTTGCCTGGAGATGTGTCTTCATTTCTGTAGGATTCCAGTGTCCGCATCGAATGCAACCCGCTCGAAACGGAGGTAGATCGGGCGCCGTCCCTCAGCCCGGGCCTTTTCTTCGTAGCGGGTCATCGGCCAGTCCGCCGTCCGGTTCCGCCAGTCGGCTGGCCCGTTCGCCAGCCAGCGGAAGGCGGGCGTGGCACGGACGGCGAGCAGGGTGGTCCGAGCGTAGTCCCCGACGTCCGTTGCAATGCGAAGCTCCGCGCCGGGCTTCACAATCCGTGCCAGCGTGTGCAGGAAGGGAGCAGAGACCAGCCGGCGCTTGTGGTGACGTTTCTTGGGCCAGGGGTCCGGAAACAGGATGAACACGCGCCCGATTGAAGACTCCGGCAGCCACTTCAGCAGGTGCCGGGCGTCATTCGGAAACACCCGGACATTACTCAATCCTCGCGCCAGGACGGCATCCACCACCTTTACGACGCCGTCGAGGTAGGGCTCGCAACCGATGAACCCGACGTCGGGGTTCTGCTCCGCCTGCCAGATGAGGTGCTCGCCAGCCCCGAACCCGATCTCAAGCCAGACATCCCGAATGCCAGGGGGGAATAGATCCGTCGCGGCGCGGGGAGGCGGTGCGTTGATGTCGATTTCGAGTCGCGGCAGCTCCTCGGCGAGAAGCCGTTGCTGCCGAGCGCTCAGCTTACGGCCATGGCGCCGCCCGAAGGTGCGGATGGGCTGGATTTGGGCCTTTTCAGGTTCAGCCATTCCTTGAGGTCTACTCTTTCAAAGCCAATCGGCCGCGGATGTGAGCCGCGGCCGATTATGAACCCGCGCCTTGCAGTGCTTTTCAGGAAACCTCGCGCTTGAGGGCGTCGACAAGGTCGAGCTTCTCCCAAGAGAACCCGCCATCGGCGTCCGGCTGCCGCCCGAAGTGACCATAGGCCGCCGTCCGGGCGTAAATGGGCTTGTTCAAGCCGAGATGCTTGCGGATGCCGCGGGGTGTGAGCGTCATAATCCGGCGGATCGCCATCTCCAGCTTTTCCTCGTCGACCTGGCCGGTGCCATAGGTATCGACATAGATCGACAGCGGCTCGGCAACGCCGATGGCGTAGGAAAGCTGGATGCTGCAGCGTTCCGCCAGCCCCGCCGCGACGATGTTCTTGGCGAGGTACCGCGCGGCGTAAGCGGCCGACCGGTCGACCTTGGTCGGGTCCTTGCCGGAGAATGCGCCGCCACCGTGCGGGGCCGCGCCGCCATAGGTATCGACAATGATCTTGCGGCCTGTGAGCCCGCAATCACCGTCCGGTCCACCGATCACGAACTTCCCGGTCGGATTCACGTGCCAAGTGGTCCGCGAATCGATCCAGCCTTCCGGCAGGGTCTTGCGGATGTAAGGCTCGACGATCTCCCGCACCTGGTTGGAGGTGAGGTCGGGATCGAGGTGCTGGGTCGAGAGCACGATCTGGCTCACCCCGACCGGCTTCCCGCCCTCGTAGCGGACGGTCACCTGGCTCTTGGAGTCCGGCCCGAGTTTTGCTGCGTCGCCTTCTCCGGCCTTGCGGGCCGCAGCTAGCGTCTGAAGGATTCTGTGGCTGTAGTAGATCGGTGCCGGCATCAGCTCCGGGGTTTCGCGGCACGCGTACCCGAACATGATCCCCTGGTCCCCGGCGCCTTCGTCCTTCTCGTCGGAGCTGTCGACTCCTTGAGCGATATCAGCGGATTGCGGGTGCAGCAGCACCTGTATGTCGGCCGTTTCCCAGTGAAAGCCTGGCTGCTCGTACCCGATGTCCCGGATGGCCATCCGGGCCACATGAGCCACGAGATCGTGCGTGATTGTTTCGGGGCCGCGCGTCTCTCCCGCAATGATGACCTTGTTTGTGGTCGCCAGCGTCTCGGCGGCTACGCGCACCCTCCAGGGATCGAAGCCAGTCCGATCGGCCTCGCGAAAGAAAAGGTCGACGATCTCGTCGGAAATCCGGTCACAGACCTTGTCCGGATGCCCCTCAGAGACGGATTCGCTAGTGAAAAGGTACGATCGGCGTGCCACGAGTATCCCCGTAAAGCTGTTGACCGCAAGTGATGGCGCTTCTTTACAGCCTTTGGGGGGCGAATCAAGCGCGTCTAAGACGCCGGCCAAGCCTTTGCCCGCAAACCTGGCCGGCGTGCGCTTGTTGACGCTAAGCGTCCTTGTCCCTTTCTTTTTCCTTCTCCTCGCCCGCGAGGCTCCGGACGAGATCGACGATCGCACGCCGAACTTTCGGGTCGGTGATTTTCACGAACGCCTTGTTCAGCTCGATGCCTTCCCGGCTGCTGAGGAAATCGACGACGTACCGATCAGCCTGCCGCTCGGCTAGCCCAGACGATGAGTTCTGAGATTTGTTGGTTGGCGTTGTGCCTGGGGCGTCCTCGTAGAAGAACTCGACGCTGACACCCAGCACTTTCGCGAGTTCGTAAAGGCGGCTGGCACCAATTCTGTTGATGCCCTTCTCGTATTTCTGAATCTGCTGGAAGGTGAGACCGAGTTGCTCGCCGAGCTTTTCTTGGCTCATTCCGAGCAGCATGCGCTGGAGGCGCACGCGACTGCCGACGTGAAGATCAAGCGGATTGGCTCTCCTTGAGCCTTTCTCGACTACTTCATCATCACGATCGGCAACAGCTTGCACTTGTCTGGTCATGCCCCTAGTCCCCACCCTTGTGACTGGATTTTTTACAGCGCAATTCGTAGGTGCAGGTAAAGCTGCCGTCAACCGGAACAAGAGGTGCGGAAGCTCCCTTCTACCGCGCTTTCTGCTTGGTTATCAGCTTACTGCGTCTTTCTGCGTTGAAGAATTCGTAGGCAGATTAATCCACATAGCCAAAGAACCCCGAAAACAACATCGCCGTACCGAGCGTACACGGTCGGATTTTTTGCGCCGGGGAGTGGCGAATCAATCACACCCCGTTCGTCAAGATCCAGCCGCGCGAGAACGCGACCGTTGGCATCAATTACCCCTGATATCCCGTTATTGGCAACGCGAATGAGTGGCAGCCCTTCTTCGACTGCCCTGACGCGAGCCTGATGAAAGTGCTGGTGCGGACCGGTTGTGAGGCCGAACCAGCCGTCGTTGGTGACATTGATCAGCGCCTGCGGCCGGCTCGCTGATTGGACCACAGCGCCCGGAAAAATCGCTTCATAACAAATGAGTGCGCCGACGGGCGGCAGTCCTGGAACATCAAAAAGAGGGCGCGGTGATTGTCCGGATGAAAAGCCGCCGCGCCAGCCCACGAGCTTCTGCAACCCGAGCCTCTCAAGCACGGGCTGCAGGGGCAAATACTCACCGAACGGAACAAGGTGCACCTTGTCGTAAATGCCGACTGGCTGACCGTCAGAGTTCAGAGCAATGAGGCTGTTGAAGGCGCGTCGTCTGCCTAACTCCGCATCCGTCGTTCCGTCCGCTCTCAGAGCACCTGCGAGCAAGATGGTGCCTTCCGGCAACATATTCGCAATCGCTTCCAATGCAGCCGGCGTTTCGAGCGGGAGGAACGGCATGGCCGCCTCCGGCCATATGACATGCGTGACGCCGGAGAGGCCGTCGAAGCTGCCGTCAGGCCGCTGCTGCGACAAATTGACGTGATCGAAAAAAATATCCCCCTGCCGCTCAGGTCGCCACTTGTCTCGCTGCGGAACGCTGGGCTGGACGAGGCGGAGACGGACACCTTCGATGGGCGGCGGCTGGGGTTCGGCCAGCCGGATCAATCCGTAGCCCCATGCGAGCGGCAAGGGCAGTAAAGCCAGAGCAGCAATGAGCAGGCTCGCGCGGCGCCAGCCGGGATTGGAAGCTGCCTCGGCAAGGGCGAGAAGCGGCAGAGCAGTGATCGGAATGACCGCGAGGGTAAGGCCATAGATTCCAATCAATCCTGCCGCTTGCATGAGCGGCAGCGGCCAAGTGAGCGCGTAGCCGAGCACATTCCAAGGAAAGCCTGTCAGGATATGGCCGCGAAGCCATTCAGCCGCGGAGAGTGCCAGCGCAAGGGCGATAATTCTCTCCTCGCCGGGGCGCCAGAAACACGCCGCTGCAGCTGCAGCACCGGCATAGAACAGCGCAAGCCCGGCCGGCATCAGCGTGACTGCGAACGGCATCAGCCACGCAAAGCGCTCGGCTTCGACCAGGAACGCCTCACCGACCCAGAACAGACCCGCGAGGAAGTAGCCGAACCCGAACCACCAGCCGATGCTGCCGGCGTAGAGCGCGCGTCGTACTGTCGGGCGAGAACTTGCCGTGATCCCTTTGGCGGCACTTTCGACGGCGCCATCGATCAGGAGGACAAGTACGGGCATTGTGAAGAACAGCACGCCCCAGAGGAAGAATGGGGCCATAGCCAGAACCGACGCAGCTCCGGCAAGGAATGCCACGGCAGCTCGTCGCCAGCCGACCAGCGCTCGAACGGCACATTCCGCCCGGTGGAGGCTTCCGCCGAGACGAAGCAGCAGAGCCCCCAACTTACTGCTCGCTTCGGCCGGCATCCGGAGTCAGTGGCCAGTGACAGCAGTGTCGGTACGAGCCGGTGTCGCGAGGCGATCCACGTGCACCTTCAACTTGTTCACGCGCCGCGGATCAGCATCGAGCACCTCGAATTCGATACCAGAGCTGTGTCGGATCAGCTCTCCGCGCGTAGGCACGCGCCCCACCAGAGCAAAGACCAGACCGCCCAAGGTATCGATCTCCTCTTCTTCCTCGGGTTGCAGCAGCTTGACGCCGAGGTACTCCTCGAGCTCGCTCACCGGCGTCCTGGCGGAAACGATGAGGCCGGTCTTCGGATCGCCGGAGATGTGGGCCTCCTCGGCCTCGTCGTGCTCGTCCTCGATGTCGCCGACGATCTGTTCGACCAGATCCTCGATGGTCACGAGGCCATCGGTGCCACCATACTCGTCGATGACGAAAGCCATGTGGATCCGGGTCGTCTGCATCCGGAGCAGCAGATTCATGGCTGGCATCGATGGCGGAACGTAAAGAACCGGCCGCCTGATCTTTGCAACCGAGAGCGGTCGTGAGAGGTCGACCCGCGAGAGATCGAGCTTCCGCCGTTTCCGAGCGGCGCTGCCGTTCTGGCCGTTCGCACGCGGCTCCGACTCCTCGCCAGCTTCCGCCTCGTCTTCCTCGGATTCGACGGTGGCCTCGCGCAGCAGCCAGCTCATCAGGTCCTTGATGTGGACCATGCCGCGCAGGTCGTCGAGCGTTTCGTTGTAAAGTGGAATGCGCGAAACGCCGGCCTCTTCGAACGTGGCAAGCAGCGTCGCCAACGTCTCAGTCTCATCAACGGCGATGATGTCGGCGCGAGGCACCATGACGTCCTCGACACGCAGGCGGCCGAATTTGAGAAGCCGCAGCATCATGCTCCGCTCCTCGGCGCTGAACGTGTCGTCGGTCTTGGCTTCAGTCTTCAGCGCGTCCTCAAGCGCATCGCGCAGAGTCTGAGCGCCCGGCAGCCGAAGTCGCGCCTTGAGGCTCGCAAGCCAGCCATGACCTCCGTTTCCGGAATGCTGGCTGCTTCTCGATGGGTCGACGTCGATGCTCATTTCAGGAGTTTGGCTCATGCTTCGCTAGGAAATGGGGCGGCATACGGGTCGGGGACACCGATCCGCCGGAGGATCTCGACCTCAAGGGCTTCCATCACGCGCGCTTGCGCCTCGGTTTCGTGGTCGTAGCCGAGCAGATGGAGCAGCCCGTGAACGACGAGATGTTGGAGGTGATGGCGTAGAGGCTTTCCTTCGGCCGCGGCTTCCCGCCTGACCGTCTCGGCAGCAAGGATGATGTCTCCGAGATGCCGCGGCTCTCCCGGTATCTGGCCTGCATCGGTCGCGGGGAAAGAGAGGACGTTGGTGGGCTTGTCCATGCCGCGGTAAGTGCGGTTGAGCGAGCGAACCCGCTCATCGGAGCTCAGCGCGATGGCTGCCTCGGCGCGATCCAGGTTGAGATGGCGCGCGACGGTTTCCGCCACCTCGTTCAATGCCTCCTCCACAGGTGCGAAGGCGCTCCAATCACCGTCTTCGATGATGATGTCGAGCTGCAGACGTCCTGGAGGCTCAGGGTCATCGTCGCCGTCGTCCGGCGTCTCAGTCCTCACGGTTTCTAGTTGCTCACTCATGACGCTTGCGTTCGGCTCTGGCAGCCTGATCCCGATCATAGGCCTCGACGATGCGCGCAACGAGATCCCTCCGGACCACGTCTGCGGCAGTGAAGCGGACCACCTCGATACCTTCGACGCCTTCCAGCAGCCTGACAGCCTCCTCAAGCCCGGAAGTCTGGCCCGCGGGCAGGTCGATCTGAGTCGGGTCTCCTGTGATCACCATCTTCGAGTTCTCACCGAGGCGGGTGAGGAACATCTTCATCTGCATGCTGGTCGTGTTCTGCGCCTCGTCCAGAATGACGTAGGCATTCGCCAGCGTACGGCCTCGCATGAAGGCGAGGGGCGCGATTTCGATGACGCCCAGCTCCAAATCTCGCGAAACCTTCTCGGGCGGGAGCACGTCGTACAGCGCATCGTAAAGGGGGCGCAGGTAGGGGTCGACCTTCTCGCGCATGTCACCAGGCAGGAACCCGAGGCGCTCGCCGGCCTCAACGGCAGGCCGCGAGAGGATGATCCGGTCCACGACGCCCCGCTCAAGGCAGTGCGCGGCGTAGGCGACGGCGAGATATGTCTTGCCGGTGCCGGCGGGTCCCAGCCCGAAAACCAGATCCGTTTTCTCGAGGGCGCGGATGTAGTTGCTCTGAGCAGGTGTCCTGGCCTTGATGACGCGACGGCGCGTCGTGACGTGAGCCTGCCCGTTGGGCAACGCTCCCGGCACCTGTGCCCGGCCGTGGCGGATCAGTCCGTCGAAGTCCCCAGGACCGACCTGCTCGCCACGCGCGACGCGTGCGTAGAGCTGCTCGAGAACGCTGCGCGCGATCTCGCAGGCTGCCTCGGACCCTGAGAGGATGACGACATTGCCGTGCGCATGCGCCTCGATGCCGAGGCGATCTTCGATCAGAGCCAGATGCGCATCGTACTCGCCGAGCAGCTCGGCAAGATACCGGTTGTTTTCAAAGGGTAGGACCAAACGCTTCCTGGTGACGGAAGCCTTGGAGGGCTTCCCGGCCCCGGAAGTGGCTGCCCCACGATATGTGTTCAATATGCAGTCTCTCCCGCGCGGCGGGGGTTACGATTCGTCCCGCCGCCCAACTATACTAACCTATGTAGTGCTCTTGTGACAGTCGTCCAGTTCCCAAGCGCGAAATCCGTCCTTAGCGCACCACACCGGCCAGGCTATTTGTGCTCGCATCGTAGATTTCTACGGGCAGGATTTGGCCGATGAGGCTAGGCTCTGCCTCCGCGTGAACGGCCTGCAGGTAGGGTGAGCGGCCCACGAGCTGTCCGGCCCGGCGACCCGGCTTCTCGAAGAGCACGGGGAGCACCTTGCCGACGCAACTCGCGTTGAACTGCCGTTGTTGAGCTTGAAGGAGCTCCTGCAACCTTGCGAGACGCCCAGCCTTGACCTCCTCCGGCAGCTGCTCCTGCATGTTCGCCGCAGGCGTGCCTGGCCGCGGGCTATACTTGAATGAGAACGCGTGCGCGAAGCCCACTTTCCGCACCAGCTCCAGCGTCTGCTCGAACTCTTCTTCGGTTTCGCCAGGGAAGCCGACGATGATGTCTGTGGAAAGGGCGATGTCCGGCCGGGCCGCACGGATGCGCTCGACGGTGCGAAGGTAATCCTCTGCCGTATGCTTGCGGTTCATCGCGGCCAGAATGCGGTCCGACCCCGCCTGGAAGGGCAGGTGTAGGTAAGGCATCAGCTTCGGCAGCTCGCGATGGGCCTCAATAAGCTCATCGTCCATGTCGCGCGGATGGCTGGTCGTGTAGCGCAGCCGTTCGAGCTTCTCGATGCCCGACAGGTGCCTCAACAACTTTGCCAGCGACCACGGGCGTCCGTCCGGCCCCTCGCCATGATAGGCGTTGACGTTCTGGCCCAGCAGGGTGATCTCCTTGACACCTTGCTCCACGAGCCGCACGGCCTCTTCATAAACCTGGGCGACGGGCCGCGATACCTCCATGCCGCGGGTGTAAGGGACCACGCAGAACGTGCAGAACTTGTCACAGCCCTCTTGCACTGTCAGGAAGGCGGTGGCGGGGCGCTTGCCTTCACGCCTGGGCAGGCGCGCGAACTTATCCTCGTCCGGAAAGTCCGTGTCGATGAGCTGGCGGTTCTCGAGTCGGGCTCGTCGGGCGAGATCCGGGAGGCGGTGGTAGGCCTGCGGGCCAACAACAAGGTCCACGATTGGAGCGCGGGCGATGATCTCGGCGCCCTCCGCCTGGGCCACGCAACCGGCAACCGCCACCAGGGTGTCCTTGCCTTGAATCTTCCGCGCGAGCTTCACTCGCCGCAAGCGGCCCAGCTCCGAGTAAACCTTCTCCGCGGCCTTCTCCCGGATATGGCAGGTGTTGAGCACCACCATGTCGGCTTCGGCCGGGTCGTCGGTCTCCGTGTATCCGTGATGCGCAAGGGCCTCGGCCATGCGCTCGCTGTCATAGACGTTCATCTGACAGCCGTAAGTCTTGATAAAGACCTTCCTGGCCTCTGCCATGCGAAGACCTCGCAACTCCTATCCGGTGGATCGCGACCGCGGCCGCGTCAACGTTGACCGCCCAGCTCCCGCTCAGGTTCCTGAAGCGCATTGCCGCAAGCGGCAAACGACGGTTTGCTGCATTGCAACAATATTTTTGAGCGGATGTCCAGTTTATTGGCTGATTGCCCGTCCAGCAGCTCCCCAAATATGGGGCGCCCTAACGATCTATGCCAGCGGCCTGCGGATCGACTTCAAGCTCCACCCGTGATCTGACTGCGTGTTCGAATAGCGTGTCGTCGATCTTCTGTCCACGCAGCAATCGGGCGAGCGACTGCCTGATGGCATTCTCTGTATAGCGCGCAAGCTCCTTGCGGTCGGCAAAGTCAGCGAGGGGAATCGGCGGGCTGATGTGAATTTTCACGTCGAGAGGGCCGGCCTTCAGCAGCTCCCAGGCGTGCGGGGCCATATCCATGTCGCCGTACCACCCGACGATGGACCGGCCAGACCTGCTGAGCGGCACCCCGTGCAAATGGGTGTAAGCGATGGCGAGCGTCTGCACACAAGCACCGGGCTCGACATAGCCATTGATTCGCGCTGGCTTCGCGGCGGCAAATAGTGGTGTTTTGAACGGCAATACGCGATTCCCGTCACTCGACGTGCCTTCTGCGAACAGCACGATGGTATCGCCCGCCCTGAGGCGCTCGATCATCTCATTGGTCGTCTGGCCGACGGCGGTGCGGCGGGTGCGGTCTATGAAAACAGTCCGTTGCAGGCGCGCCAGCGTCGAGATGAACGGCCAGGTGCTGACCTCCTTCTTCGCAACGAAGGATACGGGCGCGACTGCCGAGATGACCGGAATGTCCAGCCAGGAAACGTGATTGGCGACCACGAGGACGGGCGCGTGCTCGGCGATGCGCCCTTCGACATGCAGGCGGATTCCCATGAGCCGGCAGACTTGCCGATGGTACCAATGGGGGAGGCGGCGGGCCAACCTTGGCGATGCCTTGAGGAGAGCCGCCTGAACCGGCATCAGCGGCAAGGTGAGCCCAGCGAAGCCGGCAAGGATCGCTGCCGCCCGCACCGCACCGGGGCGGCGTGTTTCAACGCCGGCCTCTCTTCGAAGCTTTAGACTCTGCACTGGCAGCCACCCTCTCGACAGGGCGTACCGGTCATGTCTTTTTCCGCCGCAGCGGTATGCCGTGCAACTCGAGACGATGCCCGACTAGCTCAAAGCCGAGCTCCCGGGCGATGCGCTCCTGCAGCCGCTCGATGTCCTCGTTGCGGAATTCGATCACGTTCCCCGTTTCGAGATCGATGAGGTGATCGTGGTGCTCGCGTTTTGCTTCCTCGTAACGGCGCCGCCCCTCACCGAACTCGTGTCGCTCGAGGATCCCTTCCTCCTCGAAGAGCTTCAGGGTTCGATAGACTGTGGACAGAGAAATCCGCTTGTCCACCTCGTGCGCACGCCGGAACACCTCAACGACGTCTGGGTGATCCTCCGACTCCGAGAGCACGCGAGCAATGGTGCGGCGTTGGCCGGTCATCCGCAGCCCCCGCTCAGTGCAGAGCTTCTCGATTCGGCTAGGAGGTCGATCGTCTGCGCCGGCCATCCGACTAAGCCAAAGCCCTCCACTTTGATCTTTTCCGCCTTTGTTCCGCTTATAATGACGCCCTCTCCGAACGTCCACCCATCCGGTCACCGGTTTGTTGTCTTCGCCATGATCAGCGCATCAGCGGCGGGCGCCGAGCTCCGCTCGTAATAACCTCGTCGGTGCCCAACCTCCCGAAAGCCCGCCGCAGAATAGAGCTGTCGAGCCGGGAAATTATCGGCTGCAACTTCTAGGAATATTTGGGTTGCACCGCGCTCCGTCGCACGCCTGACGAAGGTCTCAACGAGGCGGGTAGCGATGCCCAGCCGCTGCCAAGAGTGTGACACGCCCAATGTGAGAATTTCGGCTTCGTCGGCGACGACCCGGCCAACCAGCAGGCCGACCGGCTCCTTCGTCATGCGAACCACTGCGAGCAGGCCAATCGCGGTCGACTGCTTCAGCAGTGCGGCGAATTCATGTGACGACCACGGCGGCGCGAAGAGATCCTGATGGATGGTCGCAAGTGTTTCGGCATCCGCCACGCCGGCTTCGATTATGGCGATGTCGACGGGAGGGGGCTTGGGCATCAGGCACGAGGAAGGGATTTGCCGATTTGCGGCTTGGCGTCGGGCGGACGGAGATACAGCGGGATCAGCGGCTTCCGCTCGGGGAGCTGCGGGGCCAGGCGCGTCAGATAACGCGCATCCGGTTGCAGGTTGGGAAGGTCAGCTTCTACAACTCGGCCTGATTGCAGCGCAGCCTCCACAACCATTTGGCCACCCGATCCGACGCACAACAAGGGCCTCTCAGGAAACATTGCGGCAGCCTCTTTCGGCTCCATGATCGCCGCCTGAGTTAGAGGGGTTCCGTCAGTGGCCTCGAAAAATTGAACGAAAACTTGGCCCCCGCGAGCATCCACGCTCACCGCCAATAGACCTTCCGGAAAGGCCCTGCCTACCTCTGCCAGGGCCCGATGAGCCATGACATGTAAGCTGGTGGTGGCCCGGATTGGCAGTCCAGTGGCCAACGCCAGCCCGCGGGCGGCTGCCACCCCGACCCGAACTCCGGTGAAGGTCCCCGGCCCTTCGGTGACGGCGATGGCATCAAGGTCCTGCAGCTTGCGCCCCGACTCGCGCAGAACCTCGTCGATCATGGGCATGAGCCGCTCGGCCTGTCCCGTCGCCATCTCCTCATAGCGGCTGACGAGGTGCTCCCGTGGCGCATCGGGCGTGGGGCCGGGTTCATGCCAAAGGACGGCCACCGAGCAGGCCCTGAAACAGGTATCGAATGCGATGACGTTCATGGGCTCGGACGTATAGCGGTCCCTTCCCTCCGGCGCCACAGAGGAAGTTGCGCCTGGTCAAAGGATCTGCGCGATCTCCTCAAACGAGAGCCGGGGCAGCCGCGGCATCAAGACCGAGGGATCGCCGTAGCCCAGATTGCAGAGGAAGTTCGATTTGATCGTCGTGCCGGCAAAGAACTCGCGATCGACGCCTTCATTATCGAAACCGGACATCGGGCCGGTATCGAGTCCAAGCGCCCGAGCAGCGAGAATGAAATAGGCGCCCTGCAACGTGCCATTGCGGAACGCGGTGCGCTCGGCGTGCTCCTCGCCGCCAGTGAACCAGCTGCGCGCGCCCGGCTCATGCGGAAAAAGCTTCGGCAACTGATCGTAGAAGCGCAAGTCGTAGCCGATGATGGCCGTTACCGGGGCCGCCATCGTCTTCTTCCGGTTGCCCTCATCGAGGTAAGGCTCGAGGCGCTTCTTGGCTTCGGGGGACTTGATGAACAGAATTCGGGCCGGCGAGCTGTTTGCGCTCGTCGGCCCGAGCTTCATCAAATCGACGAGCTCTCTCAGAAGGCTGTCCGGCACCTCTCGGTCCTGCCACCAGTTGTGGGTGCGCGCCTCCAAGAAGAGCTGATCGAGAGCTGCCTTGTCGATCCGGCGCGTCATCCCGCCAGACGTCTCTCCAACCAGATGCCGTGTGGGTTAAACGGGCTGAACTTCCTGCACCTCGGGGCAGAAATGCCGTAGCAAATTCTCGATCCCGTGCCGCAGAGTGGCCGTCGAGCTCGGGCAGCCGGCACATGCGCCCCGCATGTGCAGGTAAACGATGCCGTTCCGGTAGCCGTGGAAGGTGATGTCGCCGCCATCCTGGGCCACTGCGGGACGAACGCGCGTCTCGAGCAGCTCCTTGATGGTCATCACGATTTCCTCGTCCTTCGGGTCGTAATTCATGCCGGCGGCATCGTTGGCGCTCTCGCTGGCCAACACCGGCGCGCCCGACATGTAGTGCTCCATGATGGCGCCCAGAATGGCCGGCTTCAGATGCTGCCATTCGATGTCACCCTTGGTGACGGAGATGAAGTCGGCGCCCAGGAAGACACCCTTGACCCCTTCGATCTCGAACAGACGCTGGGCCAGAGGAGAATCCTTGGCTTCGTCGGGCGAGCGATAATCAGCCGTTCCTTCGCCAAGGACCGGCCTGCCCGGGATGAATTTCAAGGTGGCTGGATTCGGGGTCGGTTCGGTCTGGATGAACATGCTGCCTCCTTACGACCCGGCGTACGACACACACGACATGCGCCGGTACCTGGCGTGTCTCTCTTAGAACTATTCTATACTTAGAGGTAAGGCGATGGAAAGTCGAGGTCTGGTGGGGCTCAGCTCAGGCCAGGGCCTTCAACTCTTCCAACGTTAGGTTGCCGGGAACAATCGTGATCGGGATCGGGAATGAGCCTGCCGTCGTACCAGCCGCCAACGAGGAGACGAGCGGTCCGGGACCCATGGCATCCGTTGCTGCGCCGAGCGTCAGAACAGCGATGTCCTCATCCTCGTCGATCAGCTCGAGGATGGCCTCGGACTTCTTCCCTTCGCGGATGACTTCCTCGGTATGAACGTTCTCGAATCCAGCGGTGTTGAGCTTGCGGCGGAAAAGGCGAAATAAGGCCTTCGCCTTGTTCGTTTCTTCCTCAAGCTGCACCTGGCGCACGTTGACCCAGTGCTGGTACTCCTGCGGCTCGATGACATAAAGCAGGAGTATCGAGCCGCCGGTGCGGCTGGCCCGCAGCGCGGCGTAATAGAGGGCGGCCTCGACTTCCTGGCTCTCGTCGGCAATGACGAGATATTTCCGTCGGTGGCCTTCTTCAAAAACCCGGCGTCTCTTCGTGGTAGCCATGCGCTAGAGTGTCATGTTGGAACTTCGGCAGCAATCTTGCCGCTCGCCCGGTTCGACATGCGAGATGAACCGGCTCGAGCTCTGAAATCCTCTTTAATCCGGCGGCCGGGGCCTATCCTCTTACAAAACCAACGATATCCTTCACCCGATCCATGATCGGGGCTGCAATTTCCTGGGCGCGCCGCGAGCCATCGCGGAGGATGCGGTCGATTTCCGCGGCGTCCGCGGAGAGACGGCGGATCTCTGCTCCGATCGGCCCGATTTTCGCGACGGCCAGCTCGGCGAGAGCCTTCTTGAACGTCGAGAATTGACCGCCACCGAACTCCCGCAGCACGGATGCAACGTCCGTTCCTGCCAGAGCGGCATAGATCCCGACCAAATTCTCTGCTTCGGGACGGCCCGCGAACCCCAGCTCGTCAGTGGGTAACGGGTGGGGATCAGTCTTCGCCTTTTGGATCTTGCGGGCGATGGTGTCCGCGTCATCCGTCAGATTGATGCGGGAAAGGTCCGAGGGATCGGACTTCGACATCTTCTTCGTGCCGTCCCGAAGGCTCATCACGCGGGTGGCTGGACCCGTGATGATTGGCTCCGGCAGCGGGAAGAAGATCCCATCCTCGAAGCCGTTCTCGATGATCGAGCTTCGGTAGTCGTTGTTGAACTTTTGCGCGATGTCGCGGGCCAGCTCGAGGTGCTGCTTCTGGTCCTCGCCGACCGGCACGTGCGTTGCCCGGTAGACCAGAATGTCGGCTGCCATCAGGTTCGGATAGGCGTAGAGGCCGACGGAGGCGTTCTCGCGATCCTTGCCCGCCTTCTCCTTGAACTGCGTCATCCGGTTCAGCCACCCAAGCCGCGCGACGCAGTTGAACACCCAGGCCAGCTCCGCGTGCTGATGAACCTGCGACTGGTTGAAGATGATGCTCTTCTTGGGATCGAGGCCACAGGCGAGGTAGGCCGCCGTCACCATTCGGGTGGCATCCCTGAGCTCCTTCGGATCCTGCCACACCGTGATGGCGTGCATATCGACCACGCAATAGATGCACTCGTGCGTGTCCTGCAGCTTAATCCACTGCAGCATAGCCCCGAGATAATTGCCGAGGTGGATGGAGCCGGTCGGCTGCATCCCTGAGAAGACGCGGGGCGTGATCTTCATGGCTACCTTTGACGTGGTTTCGAGATTGCGGGCCGCGTTATGGCGCGCTCGGCTGCTAGGCGCAAGGGGACGAGGGCGGGATGTCCAAGTGCTCAGGCGGTGCGGCTGATGAGCCTGCGAAGCTGTGACGCCTTCAGCACGCCCATCGCCATGATCAAAATTCCGTAGATGCCGACGCCCGCTCCGACGAGGCCCGCCAGGGCGACAGCCCTCGTGATGATGCTCCTGTCAGCCGCGAAATAAGGCTCGGTCCAATAGAGGAGCACGAGGAGCATCGCTCCCATGATCACGCTCGCCAGAAGGATCAGCCAGGCGTTGCGTAGCAGCCGGCGATCGGCCCGGTAATCGCCGGCGCGCAAGAGAGTGAGCAGGAGGAGGAGAGCGTTGATCCACCCGGCCACCGTCGTGGCGATGGCGATGCCCACGTGCGGCATCCAGCCGATGCGCTCGAACAGAAAGAACAGCACCAGAGAGCCGACGGCATTCACGACGAGGTTGATGGCGGCGAACCACATCGGCGTGCGCGTGTCCTCGCGCGCGAAAAAGGCCGGCTGAAACACCTTGATCATGACGAAGGACGGAAGGCCGATCGCGAACGCGGCGAGTGCGGCAGCCGTGGCGGCCGTGTCTGAAGCGGTGAACGCGCCACGCTCGAACAGCACACTGATGATCGGCTGCGCGGCGATAACGAGCGCCACGGCCGCGGGAACAGTGAACAGCAGCGCGAATTCCAGCGAGCGGTTCTGGCTGTCGTGGGCAGCCTCTCCATCACCGGCACGGAGCTTGCGAGAGAGGTCGGGCAGCAGCACGACGCCAATAGCGACCCCTATGATGCTGAGCGGGAGCTGATAGAGCCGGTCGGCGTAGTAGAGATACGAGACCGCACCCGCCTGCAGCGAGGCGATAATCGTGCCGACGACGATGTTGATCTGCGTGATGCCACCCGAGATGACGCCCGGAATGCCCAGGCTCACGAGCCGCTTTATGCCTTCGGTGTAGCGCGGCCAGCCAAGTCGCAGCCGCAACCCGGTTCGGCGGACCGCAATCCAAAGCATCGCCAGCTGCGCAATTCCCGCGATGGTAACGCCGATGGCGAGGATGACGCCGGCTGCGGGCTGTTGCGCATAACCCAGCCAGATCGCGAGCAGGATCGCCGCAATCAGCACTATGTTGAGCAGCACCGGCGCCGCAGCTGCTGCCAGAAACCGGCCCATGCTGTTGAGCACGCCCGAGAGCAGCGCGACGAGGGACATGCACAGGAGGTAAGGGAAGGCGATCTGCGTCAGCAGGACGGTCAGG
>QGVC01000212.1 GCA_003242645.1 Pseudomonadota bacterium | reverse complement strand
GAGCTTCGATGTCGTTGGCATGCCGACGACGTGGGGCGTGCCGGAGCTGAAGAACAACTATCCCACTCGCAATGCGATTGCCGTCGACCGATTTTTGGCCGCTGGCGCGATCCTTTTCGGCAAAACAAACGTGCCGCTTTATCTTGCGGATTGGCAAACTTTCAACGCCATCTACGGCACCACCAATAATCCCTGGGATCTTTCGCGCTCGCCGGGTGGCTCCTCTGGCGGCTCGGCAGCGGCGCTGGCCGCGGGGCTCACCGCGCTCGAAGCCGGCAGCGATATTGGCGCCTCCATCCGCAATCCCGCGCATTATTGCGGTGTTTTCGGCCACAAGCCGACGTGGGGCATCTGCCCACCACGCGGCCAGGCCTTGCCAGGCATCGTGGCTCCCACGGACATCTCTGTAATTGGCCCAATGGCTCGGAGTGCCGATGATTTGGAGCTTGGCCTTTCGATCATGGCCGGCCCTGACGACATCGACGCTGCCGGGTGGCGGCTCGAACTGCCCCCGCCTCGCCGCAGCCGGCTCGCCGACCTCAAGGTTGCCGTGATGCTGAACGATCCCTGCTCGGAGGTGGACAATGCCGTGCAGGAGCGCATTGCCGCCGTCGCCGAATACTTGGGAAAGCAGGGGGCGACCGTGAGCTTCAGCGCACGCCCCGCGCTCGACACGGCCGAGGCGCACCGCGTCTACATTGCACTTTTGCGCGCCGCGACCTCCGGTCGGCAAACCGATGAATTGGTCGCGAGGAACAAGGAGATTGCGGCACAGCTCGATCCATCTGATCAGAGCTATTTTGCTCAGATGACGCGGGCCAACGTGATGCTCCATCGCGATTGGCTCGCTCTCAACAACAGGCGGCATCAGATGCGGCTCGCCTGGGCCGAGTTCTTCCGCGAGTGGGACGTGCTTATCTGTCCTGCTGCCGCGTCGGCGGCCTTCCCTCACGACCAGCAAGGCGAGCGGCACGAGCGCACTATCACGGTCAATGGCAAGCAGGTGCCGACCACCGACCAGCTTTTCTGGGCCGGCTACTCCGGCGTCGTCTATCTTCCTTCGACGGTGGCGCCCGCGGGCTTTACGCCGGATGGACTGCCGGTTGGGGTCCAGATCATCGGGCCGCAGTACGGGGATCGTACATGCATCTGGCTGGCGCGAATGCTCGAGCAGGAGTTCCAAGGCTTCGTGCCGCCGCCAAACTTTCCTTAACTCACGACGGGTTCACATTATGCTGGTGGGCTGATCGGCGGGTTTTCATTTTTGTTCTTTGTCACGATGGCTTGCCCGCGATGTTACGTTGCGTTCTTGCTCGTGGAAACCAAATTCACGCGACATTAAGACTCAACATCAGACCAGAGGCCAGGAAGCTTCGATGTATAAGCACATTCTCGTTGCGACAGACGGAACGGATCTATCAAAGCGGGCCGTCCAGAATACGCTCGATCTCGCCAAGGCGCTTGGGGCCAGAGTTACGGCAGTCCGTGTTTCGGGCAAGCCGGCTCATGTCGTCGTGTTCGGCGTCGATATCACGGATCTTCCGGAGGAAACCCGCGCGCGCATTCTCAAGGACATCGAGGATCATCTTGCGTGGGTTCGCAGCGAGGCAGACGCAAGAGGCGTCCCGTGCGAGGCTATCCGCGTCGAGAGCGAGCATGTCTGGACGGGTCTTCTCGACACTGCGGAGGCGCGCGGCTGCGATCTCATCGCCATGGCCTCACATGGGCGTGCGGGCCTCACGGCAAAGCTTCTCGGTAGCGAGACCAAGAAGGTGCTGACGCACAGCAAAATACCGGTGCTGGTCTTTCGCTGAATAATGCTCGCCAAGCGCTTGCGTGTGGGGCACACATGTCTACCGCTGACATTGCGCTTGGGACGCAATCACTGAGCAACGTCAATTGGCCATAGTAGGAAAATTTTCGCTGCGCTATTAGAGCAATTGCGTTGAGACCCGCTCAGCCGCGCCGCGATGGGGCGTTGAGGTCTATTTCAGGCCCTAAAGGAACGATCCCGGTTGGATTTATCGCGCGGTGGCTCTGATAATAGTGATGCTTGATGTGGAACATGTTCACAGTCTCCGCGATCCCCGGCATCTGATACAGGTGACGGAGGTAGTCGAACAAATTTGGGTAGTCGACGATCCGGCGGAGATTGCACTTGAAGTGACTAACGTAAACCGGATCAAAGCGCACCAGCGTCGTGAACAATCGCCAATCCGCTTCGGTCAAGCGATCTCCAAGAAGATATCGGCGCGTGGCGAGGCGCTCCTCGAGCAAGTCGAGGGTCTCGAACAACTTCATGACGGCGTCATTGTATGCTTCCTGGGTCGTTGCGAATCCCGCTTTGTAGACGCCGTTGTTCACGGTGTCGTAAATTCGGGCGTTGAGCGCATCGATTTCGGATCTGAGATCTTCCGGATAATAATCGCCGGGCAGAGCGCCGCAGCCATCGAAGGCTGAGTTGAACATCCGGATGATTTCGGACGACTCGTTATTCACGATCGTTCCGGTCTCCTTGTCCCACAGCACCGGAACCGTGATCCGGCCTGTGTAGCGCGGCTCAGCACGCGCATAAATTTCGTAGAGATATCGCGCGCCGAAGATCGGATCTGGGACGACACCAGGGCCTTCCTCGAAAGTCCAGCCGTTTTCCAGCATCAACCAATGCACGACCGAAACGCTGATCACGCCCTCCAGCCCTTTTAGCTTGCGGAAAATGAGCGTCCGGTGGGCCCAGGGGCAGGCAAGTGACACGTAGAGGTGATAGCGTCCCGGCTCGGCTTTGTAGCCGCCGACGCCAGTTGGCCCGGGAGCACCATCGGGCGTGATCCAGTTTCGGAAAGCCGATTCCTGGCGCACAAACCTGCCGCCAGTGCTCTTGGTGTCGTACCACTGATCGTGCCAGACACCATTGATCAACAGTCCCATTCTGTTCTCCGCAATTCCGCAAGTCGGCTCACACGGGTGATCGTTCGCCACAACCATGAGTTCCCCAGGTGCGGTGCGCCCATCCAATCAAAGATGAGCGATCCCGCTCATGCTCGGGCTCAAGCCACATTTCCTCAGTCTCGGGCAAGCCGCATGAACAGCGAATGCTGGAGCGGCGATCCGGGCGATGGCCTACAATCTCGCGTATTGCCGAGCTGGCATCACTGGCTTTATCATTTGTCCAATCTGGATCTACACTTGAGCCTTGATGGCCTCGCAGATCTGGGCGGACAGCCGGAAGAGGCGGACGGACCGGGAGGAGCGGCCAATTATGAAGCTGTGGCGGGGAGTGGAATGGCTGATCGACGCCATAGCTGAGCTTTTCGGCCGGATCGGTTGGCTTCTCATCCTCTATTGCATGATCTTCGGCGTGACGGACGTGTTCTTGCGTTACGTCATGAACGCGCCCTCGCAGTGGATAGGGACGACCCTCCAGGCTGCCATGGTGCTGATGGCCTGCACCGGAGGGGCTTATGCGCTGAAGCACGACGCATTCGTGAAATTGGACATATTCTACGCCGGTGCGTCGACGCGAACCAAAGCCGTTTTGGACCTTCTGACCGCGCCGTTTACCGTGTTGTTTCTCGGTGCTTTGATCTGGAAGGGGATCGATGCAGCGCGCTTGTCCATCAAATTCAATCAGGTCACTCCCACCGCTGTTCCCATTCCCATTTATCCGATCAAGTCGGCCATACCCTTGGCGGCTGCAGTCGTTCTCCTTGTGGTGATCAAGCAGCTAGTCCGCGACGTTCGCACGATCATTTATGGCGAGCAGCCGACCGGGTGAGAGCAGCGGTGGGCAGAATGCAGCAAGAAATACATTTGGTAGCGAGCAAAGGGAAGGAAACTCTAGTGACAAAACCTGTAGGCATTCTCAAGACGACGATTTTGTCAGTCGGCGCCCTCGCACTGTCCGGGACGCTTGCATTCGCTCAGTCGGATGGGCCTCCGGACAAGGTGACGGAATGGGTCTTCCAACCGGCCTTCGACCAAACCGATGCGGGATGGGATAGGGGACTTATCCCGTGGGTGAAAGCCGTCGAGGAGGTGACCAAAGGCACCGTCAAAATTCGGGTGGAGCCGGCGGGTGCGCTGACGAGCGCTTCCGAAGCGTTTGCCGCCGCTGCAGCCGGCCAGACGGATGGCTACGCCGGTTGGGCGACCGTCTATGGCGGCGAAATGCCAGAGGGCATGCTGGCCTATGGCCTGCCGTTGGGCGCGGATAACTCCGAGGAAGCCTGGAAGGTGATGTGGGGTGATCCGAGGTATCGGATCGGCGAGCTGGTCCAGGAAGCCGCGCACGAGCGCAATCTGCATTGGATCGGTTGGACCAACCAGGGTCCGAACGCCATGTTCACCAAGTTCCGCGTGGAGCGCCTGGAGGATCTCGCGGGCAAGAAGATGCGCGCCGGCGGGCCGCAGGCGATCTTCCACGCCACGATGGGCGGCTCTCCAGTTTCGATGAACGCGGGCGAAATCTATACCGCCCTCAAGCTCGGCACCATCGAAGGCACCTATTGGGACACCGGCGGTATCGACGACATGTCGTTCCACGAGGTCATCAAGTACGCGATCCTCCCCGGCTGGAATCCTGCTCAGCACCAGGAGATCTACGTCAACCTCGACAAGTGGAATGCCTTGACGCAATGGCAGCGCGATCAGATCGAAAGCATTTTCGAGAAGACATACTTCGAGACCAGTCGGCTGCATGCTGAGGCTGTCGACGAAGCGCTGGAAACCTTGAAGAAGGCGGGTGGCGAGGTGATCACGCTATCCGATGAAGAGGTGGCCAGGATGCGCAAGAAGACGATCGAGGAGGTCTGGCCCAAGATCGCCGCGCAGTCCGAGCGCAACGCCAAAGGCGTAGAAATCTGGAAGAAATTCCTCGAGGAGAAGAGCGCGAAGTAACGGATCACAATTGGCAAGCATCTAATGCCTATCGGCGCCTGCCTGTGCTCGTGTCAGAGGCAGGCGCTCCTTTTTGAAGCCTCCAGTTCGAATTTCAGCTAAAAGCATCCAAGCGCCGGGGCAGTGGCCCAGGCCCAAATGCGGATAACGGAAGGCCGAATGAGTCTCGAACTAATCACCGCGCTCTATTTTCTCGTACTCTTCGCTGCCTTGTTCATGGGCCTGCCGGTTGCGTTCGGCCTCGGTGGGACGGCGGTTCTCTTCGCGTTGATTTTCGAGCCGCGGGCTCTCCTGGCGGTTGCAAGCGCCTTTTACTACACGCCGTGGAACTCCGTTCTCGTAACGGTTCCGCTGTTCATATTCATGGGCAGCCTCATTCGCTACTCAGGAATTGCCGAGGCAGCGTATGATGCGGTCTATAAGCTGATCGGCCATGTTCGCGGCGGGTTGGCGATCGGCACCGTACAGGTTTGCACGATCTTCGCGGCGGTTACAGGGATTACGCCGCCCGCCACCATCACGATGGGCCAGATCGCCTACCCATCGATGATGAAATACAAATATCACCGCTCGATCGCCATCGGCTGCATTGCTGCGGGCGGCGCTTTGGGAGCACTTATTCCGCCGAGCGTGCCTTTCATCTTCTACGGCCTGCTCGCGAAGGTCTCGATCGGAGACCTTTTCCTCGCCGGTGTTTTGCCAGGGCTGATGCTGGCGTTTTTCTATTCGGTCTACATCGGCGTGCGATGCTGGCTCCAGCCCCATCTCGGGCCAGCTCTGCCGCCGGAAATAAAATTCACGACCCGCGAAAAAGCGCAGGCCCTCGTAAGCATCTGGCCTTTCATACTTCTGATCGTCGTCGTTCTGGGTGTGATCTGGGGCGGCATCGCGACACCGTCCGAGGCTGCGGCGTTCGGGGCGGCGGGTGCCTTCTTCATAAACCTGATCTACGGCCGGCTCACGTGGTTCGTGTTGCGCGACTCACTGGTTACAACGCTGAAGCTGACCGGAATGGGCCTTTGGATTCTGATCGGCGCCAACGTCTATCTCAACATCTTCAACACGCTGGGCAGTCAGGATCTCCTGACGCAGCTGGTCCTGTCGATGCCCGGCGGCACGACAGGCATCCTCGTCATGATGATGCTCATCATCCTGGTCCTCGGGATGTTCATGGATGACTGGGCGATCATCATGCTTTGCACGCCGCTCTTCATCCCGATCATCGACGCGCTGGGCGTGGACAAGCTCTGGTTCGGTGCGTTGTTCATCGTCAATATTCAGATTGCCTATCTCTCGCCGCCCTTCGGGTTCGTCCTGTTCTGGATCAAGAGCGTGCTGCCGCCTGATGTCACTATGGGCGACGTCTACCGCTCGATCGGCCCGTTCGTTGCTCTCCAGCTACTCGGCCTCACACTCGTCTTCCTTTTCCCGGAGATCGCCGTGTGGTTGCCGAATGCATTGAAGTGAGTATTCGGCTTTGGGGCGATACGCGGGGTGGAGGCTCGGTGAGCGACGGCCGTTGCTGACTGCTGACGCCGATGAGGGCCTGGAATG
>QGVC01000211.1 GCA_003242645.1 Pseudomonadota bacterium | reverse complement strand
CGCGGCGACGGCTCGCGCGGCGAGTTCTACTCGATCGCGATTTCGAACGGCTACCAGCAGGTCGACAGCGGCACCAAGATGATCCACCTCGGCAAGAACACGTCGAGCCGGATCATCTCGAAGGGCATCGCGGCGGGGTACTCGCAGAACACCTACCGCGGCCTTGTCTCAGCGCACCGCAAGGCGACGAACGCGCGCAACTTCACCAACTGCGACAGCTTGCTGATCGGCGACAAGTGCGGCGCGCACACCGTGCCGTACATCGAGGCCAAGAACTCGACGGCGCACTTCGAGCACGAGGCGACGACGTCGAAGATCTCCGACAACCAGCTCTTCTACTGCATGCAGCGGGGCCTGTCGGAGGAGGAGGCCGTGGCGCTCATCGTCAACGGCTTCGTCCGCGACGTCATTCAGCAGCTGCCGATGGAGTTCATGGCGGAGACGCAGAAGCTGATCGGCATCAGCCTGGAAGGATCGGTCGGCTAACGAGAACGGCGCCGGCCCCTTGGGCCGGCACAAAGACGTGGGGCACGAGCAAGAGGGTAGCATCGGGGCCATAAGGACGAGAGCCAAGCCTCGGTTGTAAGCGGAGGAAACGAAAGGATGTCGACGGAAATTGCCCTGCTTGAGCAGGCTTGGCTCGAAGCCGAAACAGCAGCCGATGCCCTGAAGCTCGAAGCCGCGAAAGCAAGCGCGGAGCTGGCGCGAATGCGGCAGTCCGCCGGAGCAAATGGAGCGGATTTGAGCGCGCTCGTGGCGATGGTGGAGCAGCTCAAGGGTCGCCAGGAGGAAGCGGAGCGGGCGGCAAGCGCTGCGTTCGATCGCTACTGGGCTGCGCAAGGGAATGGAAAGGATTCCGGCTCCGCATACGCGTGAGCCGGGCAGGTGTTGGAAGTGGGCGCCAGAAGGCGCCTCAAGGAGAGACGTGGAGATGCTTGAGATCCGGAATTTGCACGTAAAGATCGCTGACGAGGACACCATGATCCTCAAGGGCGTGAACCTCGTCGTACCGAAGGGGGAGGTGCACGCGATCATGGGGCCCAATGGATCGGGCAAATCCACGCTCGCCTACGTTCTCGCCGGCCGCGAGGATTACGAGGTGACCGAGGGTGAGATCCTTTGGAATGGTGAGAACCTGCTGGAAATGGAGCCCGACGAGCGGGCGGTGAAGGGCGTATTTCTCGCCTTCCAGTACCCGATCGAGATCCCCGGTGTGGCCGGTCTCACCTTCCTGCGCACGGCACTCAACGCGCTGCGTAAGCGGCGCGAGCAGCCTGAGCTCACTACGCCGGAGTTCATGAAGCTGGTGCGCGAGCGCGCGGCCAAGCTCAACATCGACGTCGAAATGCTGAAGCGTCCGGTGAACGTCGGCTTCTCGGGCGGTGAGAAGAAGCGGTCCGAGATCCTGCAGATGGCGCTCCTCGAGCCGACGCTCTGCGTGCTGGACGAGACCGACTCCGGCCTCGACATCGACGCGCTGCGGATCGTGGCCGATGGCATCAACGCGCTGCGTAGCCCGGATCGTGCGATGGTGGTCATCACGCACTACCAGCGCCTACTGAACTACATCGTTCCCGACAAGGTGCACGTCCTCGCCGACGGCCGCATCCAGCGGACGGGGGACAAGGAGCTGGCGGTCGAGCTCGAGCGGTCGGGCTACGCCGAGTTCACGAAGGCGGCCTGAAGCAAGCGGGTGATTTCGAGATGAACGCGGGCTTGACCAAAACGAAGGCCGAGCAGGCCTTCACGGAGACCTTCGAGGCGGTTGCCGCGAAGCTCCCGGGGAGCGAGGCCGTCCGTGAGCTGCGCCGGAAAGCCATTGGCACGTTTGCGGCGCTGGGCTTGCCGCATCGGCGCATCGAGGAATGGAAATACACCGACCTTCGCAGCTTGCTGAAGGAGGTTTTTGCGCCGGCCATCGGCAAGGCGGCAGCGCCGAGCGAGGCAGACCTCAATGCGGGGCTGGGGCCGCTGGGGGCCCTCGATACCTATCGCGTCGTGGTCGTCGACGGGGCTTTCAATGCCGGCCTTTCTACCGCACAGCTGCCGGACGGGCTGTCGGTGAAGCCGCTCAGCGAGGTGCTGGCAGAATCGCCTGATATCGTGCGCATGAAGCGCGATCAGGATGCGATCGAGGCCCTGAACAGCGCCTTCGCGACGGACGGGGCGGTGGTGCGCATTGCTGACGGCACGGAGCTCGACAAGCCGCTGCTGCTGGTATTCGCCCGCGCCGGTGCTGATCGCAAGACGATCACGACCCGCAACGTCATCAGCATCGGCAAAGGCTCCAAGGTGACGCTCGTGGAGGCTTACGTGCCTCTGGCAGGAGCGGCCGATGAGGACCAGCACAACGCCGCGACGGAGGTCGTGGTGGGCGAGGGCGCTGCCGTAACCCACGTCAAGGCGATCGTGGAGAATGGCAGGGCCGTGCACCTCGGCAGTGCCACCACGGAAATCGGTGCCAACGCGACCTACCGGATCTTCCAGCTCACGGCAGGGCCGGGGCTCGCGCGCAATCAGATCTTCGTCAAGTTCGCTGGCGAAGGCGGCAAGCTCGACTGCTCGGGCTCGTTCCTGGCGACCAACAACGAGCACATCGACACAACTCTGCTCGTCGACCATGCGGTGCCCCATTGCGAGAGCCGCGAGCTTTTCAAAGGCGTGCTCGATGGTCACGGTCGCGGCGTCTTCCAGGGCAAGGTGATCGTCAGGCCGGGCGCGCAGAAGACGGACGGCAAGCAGATGGCGCAGGCGCTGATGCTGTCGCCCGATGCCGAGTTCGACAGCAAGCCGGAACTTGAGATTTATGCCGACGACGTCGTCTGCGGCCATGGATCCACGGCGGCCGACATCGACCCAGAGCACATCTTCTACTGCAGGGCGCGCGGCATTCCGGAACCCGAGGCGCGTAGGCTCCTCATCGAAGCCTTTGTCGGCGAGGTGATGGAGAAGGTCGAGGATGAGCCCGTGCGCGAGGCGCTGATGGAAACGGCTCGCGTGTGGCTGAACCAGAGGACGGCTCATTAAGAGCCGGCAGGCACGTGACACAGGCAGCGGCATTCGAAGCCGGTAGGCGGTTTGAGGTCGAGCGCTATCGCGCCGACTTCCCGATCCTGTTCCGCGAGGTTTACGGCAAACCGCTCGTATACCTCGACAGCGCAGCATCGGCGCAGAAGCCGCTGTCGGTGATCGAGGCAATGGATCACGCGCTCAGGTTCGAATACGCGAACGTGCATCGCGGCATCCATCTGCTCTCGAATACGGCGACGCAAAAGTACGAGGAAGCGCGCGAGACGGTGCGGCGCTTCCTCAATGCACCGTCCGCCGAGGAGATCGTCTTCACGAAGAACGCGACGGAGTCGATCAACCTCGTCGCGTATTCCTTCGGCCTCGAGAACATCCAGGAAGGCGATGAGATCGTGCTCTCCATCATGGAGCACCACTCGAACATCGTTCCCTGGAACTTCCTCCGCGAGCGCAAAGGGGCGGTGCTGAAGTGGGTGCCGATTTCGGACACCGGTGAGTTCCTGCTCGATGAATTCGAGCGGTTGCTGGGCCCCCGCACCAAGATCGTCGCGGTGACCCACGTTTCCAACGTGCTGGGCACGGTCGTTCCAGTGAAAGAGGTCTGCCGGATTGCGCACGAACGCGGCATTCCGGTGCTCGTCGACGGCTCGCAAGGGGCGGTTCATCTCCCCGTCGATGTGCAGGACATCGGCTGCGACTTCTACGCGTTCACCGGCCACAAGGTTTACGGGCCGTCCGGTATCGGAGTGCTCTGGGGTCGCAAGAGCCTGCTGGAATCGCTGCCGCCCTTCTTGGGCGGTGGTTCGATGATCGAGAGCGTGACCGTCGATGGCATCACTTACGGCCCGCCGCCCACGAGGTTCGAGGCGGGAACGCCGCCGATTGTGGAGGCGATCGGCCTGGCGGCGGCGTTGAATTACATGATGCAGATCGGGCGCGACGAGATCGCCGCCTACGAGCGTGAGCTTGTCGCATATGCCCACGAGCGGCTGAGTGAGTTCAATTGGCTGAGGATTTTCGGAACCGCGCCGGAGAAGAGTGCGATCGTGTCATTCAGCGTCGAGGGACTGCATCCGCACGATGTCTCGACGATCGTCGATCGCTCAGGGATTGCCATCCGCGCCGGGCATCACTGCGCTCAGCCGCTGATGGATCGCTTTGGCGTGCCAGCTATGTGCCGCGCGTCATTTGCGCTGTACAACACGAAGGCCGAGATCGATGCGCTCGCGGCGGCTCTGATCCGCGCCCGGGAGTTCTTCGCCTGAACGCCTGAGAAGTGAGTTACGGCATGGACGAGAAGCAGCGCGAGCGAGACATACTCGAGTTCGCATCGGAGAAGGAGCCGGACCAGCCGGAAGCGGCGGCCAGCGAGCGGCCGAAGCCGCCGAGCGTCGCTGAAGGCGGGACGCCGGTGGAGGGCTCTGCGCTGTCGGCCGAGGAGCTTGAGCAGCTGACGGCCGATATCGTCGGCGCGCTCAAGACGGTCTACGATCCCGAGATCCCGGCCGATATCTACGAGCTGGGCCTCATCTACAAGATCGACGTCGACGACAACCGGCACGTCACCATCGAAATGACGCTGACCGCACCTGGCTGTCCGGTCGCCGCTGAGATGCCGACCTGGGTTGAGAACGCCGTCAGCTCGGTGCCGGGGGTCAGCGGCTGCACGGTGCACCTTACCTTCGATCCGCCGTGGGACATGAGCCGCATGAGCGATGAGGCGCGTATGGCGCTTAATATGTTCTAGCCTGAATCCAGGTGCGCGGCTCGCGTTGGGCGCGAAGCACGCTATATTTAGTGCATCCACGACCTTGAACCGTTGGATGGAAAAGAATGGCGACTGGAAGACCCAGGCCCAAGGTAATGACTTTGACGGACGCCGCGGCTGAGCGCATACGCCAGATGATGGCCTCACGACCAGACGTTGTGGGCTTGCGCGTGGGCGTCAAGAACGGCGGCTGCGCGGGCATGGAATACACGATGACCTGGGCCACCGAGCAAAATGAGCTCGACGAAGTGGTCGAGGACAAGGGCGTCCGTATTTTGATCGATCCGAAAGCCGTGCTGTTCTTGCTCGGCACGGAGATGGACTACAAAGTCGACAAGCTGTCGTCCCAGTTCGTCTTCAACAATCCGAACCAATTGAGCGCCTGCGGCTGCGGTGAGTCGGTGACTCTTACGCCGGCCCCCAAGGAACGCCTCGAGGCGATCAAGGGCTGAGGTCTCGCTACCCGGAAGTCGCATCCACTATTCGGCGTCGCGGGGTTGGTGCCGCTCTCAATAGCTGAAGGGGCCTCGATGACTAGCAGTTCTGGCACCGCTCAGGCCGAACCCGGCCAAGAGGAGCCTTGGGTCGAAGAGGTCCTGAAATTCTGGTTCGAGGAGCTGGGTCGCGAAGCCTGGTTCCAGAAGAGCGACGCAACTGACGAGCTTATCCGCAGCCGCTTCCTTGAGCTGCATGAACGGATTGCGGGCGAGTCTGCGGAGGCCGCGCTGACGAGCCCACGACGCGCGCTGGCGACGATCATCCTGCTCGATCAGTTCCCGAGAAACATGTTCCGCGGGACTGCGCGAGCGTTCGCAACGGACAGCAAAGCCCTCGAGGTTGCCCGTGGGGCTGTCGAGCGCGGGCTCGATAAGGTCCTTGACAAGGACGGCCGCGCGTTCATGTACCTCCCGTTCGAGCACAGCGAGGATCTGGGGGATCAGGAGCGCGCCGTCGAGCTGTTCACGCCACTCGGCGACGACGAATACACCCGTTACGCCATAGCCCACCGGGACATCATTGCCCGCTTCGGCCGCTTTCCGCACCGGAACGCTATCCTCGGCCGCCCCTCGACCCCGGAGGAAGAAGAGTTCCTGAAGCAGCCGGGGAGCTCGTTCTGAAGACAGAGGCGAGCGTGGCCAACAGCGCGGAATTCCTGGAGCTGGTGCGAGATCACCTCGGTTCTTTGGGCACCATCCGTATCGGCCGCATGTTCGGCGGCACCGGCATCTATTGCGATGGCGTGATGTTCGCGTTCGTGTCGGACGATACGCTCTATCTGAAGGTCGACGAAGGGAACCGTGGCGACTTCGATGCGCGTTCGCTCGGCCCGTTTTGCTACCAGACCAAGAATGGGCGCACCGTCGCCACGTCCTATTGGCGGGCGCCGGACGAATTGCTCGATGATCCTGATGAGCTACTGACCTGGGCCCGCGCCGCGTTGGAGGCAGCTCGCCGGGCGCAACGCAAGAAGGCGAAGCGCACGCGCTCCGCCTGATATTCTCGCTCGTCCAAGGCTTACTCGTTGGCCGCCTTTGCGATCCGGACGGGACGGCGCAGGAACGCTGGGATTTTGTCCGCGAAGCCGACGCTTGCCGCCTCTTGCTTAGGCTCCTTCGCTTTCGGCAAGTCGCCAGCCGGTGTGGATTGAGTCTTCACGGGCTGCGCC
>QGVC01000655.1 GCA_003242645.1 Pseudomonadota bacterium | reverse complement strand
GACAGCCCGAGAGCTGTACCGGCTTCTAGACTGAATTCGAAGCCTTGCGCAGTAATGCGTTGGAAGCCCGGTGGCGCGATGGCAAGCGCTTCGACCACCAGCCTGGAGGACGGCGCGGGGAGGGGCATTGGCTGCTTTTTGATCGGCAACGACGCCAGCATCCGACTTAATCGCTTCCAGCTTTGGCGCGCAGCCACGAAATTGCGCCAGTGGGCGATCGCAAGATCCACGGGCGCAAGCGCGCGGCCCACCAGGATCGAGCCGGCGATAATGATGCCCGCCGTCGCTTCACCCTTGATGACAAGCCAAGCGCCCACGCCGAGCATTGCGGACTGCAGCATCAGGCGTAGGGATCGGGCAAAGCTGCCGAATCCACCTGCGACGTCGCTTACGTGCTGCTGATGTCTGATGTGTAGGCGGCCTGCCTCACGCCAGAGGTCATACACTCTCGCCGCCATGGCCATTGCGGCAATCACCTCGGCATTGCGTCTAGCTGCCTCAGCAAGGCTGGTACGGCGGATAGCGCTCGCGGCAGCTAAGCTCATCGGCTTTCGCGTAAGAAGTTCCGTCGTAATGGTTAATGCTGATAGCGCTATCGCGCCGCATAGTGCGGTGAATCCGAGGATTGGATGGAATGTCCAAATAATAACGAGATAGAAAGGGAGCCACGGCAACTCAAAAAGAGCGTTTGGGCCCGGACTCGACAGGAAGGCTCTGATGTTGTCGAGGTCGTGCTGTGGTTGAGTTCCGCCGGTCTGCTGGCCTGAAGAAGGAACGATCATTCCAGAGAAGACGCGCTTGCCGACTGCCTCGTCCAGCTCGGCACCGATTCGACTCAGAACGCGCCCTCGCACAAGGTCGATGATGGCTTGACCTAGGAAAAGAATGCCTGCCAAGAGCGAAAGAGCAATAAGAGTCGGCACGCTTCGGCTTGGCAAGACGCGATCGTATATCTGGAGCATGTAAATTGCCCCAGTCAGCATGAGAATGTTACTGACACCGCTGAAGACTGCGACACCAAGAATGGCACCCTGGCACGATCTGAGTGCAGTTGACAGTTCAGACCCGGGCGCAGTTCCAGGCGTCGCGTCGTCTTGGCTCGCAGGCTGTCTGTCAAGAAGAAGCGTAGCTCTTCCTTGCATCAGCGTTTTGCCAACAGCCAGAAGCAGTTACGACGCACGACATGCGATCCGACCGGGAAACCTAGGGACCGAGACAGGAGATGCAAGACTAGCGACATTATTTACTTACTCGGGCGGACCAGAGTTCCGGCGGCAAGCGTCAATATCTTTCGGTAAAAAGGTTAGCCAGAAAACCTCGCCTTTGGTGCATTAAATCCTACTCTGCACCTAGCTTCGAAGACAAACGAATATCGCGATACCCCAAATGGCTTAGAGGGACAGCCAAACATGCCTGAATAGGTTACGAGCGACTGTTTCTATATCTGCACTCGCGTCGACAATTCGAATTTCCGGATTGATACGGCGCAACTCCGCCATTAGGGCCAGCCTGGCGTCAAAGGCTTCTTTTCGGATCCCTCTTGGCTTGCGTCGCTCGGAGACGGAGTGATCCGAAACAAGGTGCACGGTGAGATGAGGACGCATCTGCTGCATTTTTCGGTAAAGGTTCTGCTCCAGCCGGGCGAGGAAGCCTATGACAGGGAGATGGTCTGCCGAGGGTGGGATGATTGGACCGTCTAGGTATCCTCGCTGGTGGGCTTGCGGCCACCGGTCGCAAATGACGATGAGGCCGCGGGTCGCCGAACGATGCGCGCGCCGAACCATGGCGTATCGCTCGGCCGC
>QGVC01000654.1 GCA_003242645.1 Pseudomonadota bacterium | reverse complement strand
AAATTGGCAACGCGCGGCCAGAATCTTCATCCGGAGGGTACCGGATATCCGCAACTTATACTCAATTATAGCCTAATAACAATCGCGAAGAGTTGGTCCAGACGAGATTTTACCGGAAAGCCCGGATTTACAGATTTGCTGGGGGCAGCACGAACAAGTTGTGTCAGGCATGATTAGAGTCGTTGTGAAGCGGCAACTATGAGCCGAAGCCAGGCTGCTTACAGACACTCAATATATGGATGAATCTGTTGCTGGCTTAATTGCGAGTTCGTTGGTTTTCTTGCCGAAATGGCAAGAGCACTCTGCAGACCGTCCAGGAAAGAGGTTCACATCTGGCCCACCGCACATCCAATTCGGCCACTCGCGCAATTGAAAACAATGCTTAGTGGCCTGCTGCCGGTTTTTCGGACACGAGGTTAAGCTAACATAGCTTTCTCCTCGAACTCGACGGGGCTCATATAGCCCAATGTCGAGTGCCGTCGCCGGGGATTGTAGAAGCGCTCGATGTAATCGAACACATCAGCCCTGGCGTCATCCCTCGTCCTGTAGACCTTGCGGGCTGTCCGCTCGGTCTTCAGCGACGAGAAGAAGCTCTCCATCGCAGCATTGTCCCAGACGTTGCCTGACCGGCTCATCGAGCAGGTGATGCCGTGATCGGCCATCAGCCGCTGGAACTGCTCGCTCGTATACTGGCTGCCCTGATCGCTGTGGTGCAACAGGCTGTCGGGCTTGCCTCTCCTCCAGATCGCCATGATGAGAGCGTCGGTGACGAGCTGTGCCGTCATCTCGGCCTTCATCGCCCATCCGACGACGCGCCTGGAGAACAGGTCGACGACGGCGGCAACGTAGAGCCAACCTTCGGCGGTCCAGATATAGGTGAAGTCGGCGATCCACTTCTGGTTCGGGGCCGAGGCTTCGAAAGCGCGGTCGAGGATGTTGTCCGACACCACCGCTCGCTCGCCGGTGTCTTTCGGCAGCCCACGACGCCGAGGCCGGGCACGCAGCCCGTTCTCCCGCATGAGGCGCTCGACGCGATGCAAACCGCAGGACAGGCCCTCGGCCAGCACGTCATGCCAGACGCGGCGAGCACCATAGGTTCGGTCGCTGCTCTTGAAGCTCCGATCGATCGCCGTCACCAACACCTCGTCGTGCCGCGAGCGAGCGCTGGGGCTGCGGTTGAGCCAGGCATGGAACCCCGAGCGGGAGACATCCAGCGCGTCGCACAGCCATGCCACCGGCCAGATGTTCCGGTGCCTCGCGATGAAAGCGAACCTCATATCGCTTCCCTCGCGAAGTAGGCTGCGGCCTTTTTTAGGATGTCGCGCTCCGCCCTCAGCTTGGCCACTTCCTTGCGCAGCCGGTCAATCTCCTGCTGCTCCGGCTTCAGCTGACCATGGCCGGGAAACGCATGTTGCGGATCCGTTGATAGCTCGCGCACCCATTTGCGCAGCACATTCTCGTGGATGTCGAGGTCGCGGGCTGCTTGCGCTACCGCAACGCCTCGATCCTTCACCAGCTTCACCGCCTCAAGCTTGAACTCGCGGCTGAACTTCCTTCTCTGCATTCCAACTCTCCAGTTCCGTTAAACACCTTATCTCGGTGTCCACGAAACCGGCAGCAGGCCAAACCAGGGGAGTTTCGTGACTACGGGCGGAATTTCTTACGGTTCCGACCTTCGTGTCGTTCGCCCTCGGAGCGCTCGATCCTGAGGTGGCCGAGAGCCGCCTGTACTCTCGGTGACAGTTGGTGATTGGTGACCTCGATGCCTCGAAGCAGAATGGCTGGGGCGCCTGGATTCGAACCAG
>QGVC01000653.1 GCA_003242645.1 Pseudomonadota bacterium | reverse complement strand
GGGGCCACAGGATGGAAGTGCACTATCTCGGTGTCGACAATGGCGGTGTCACCCGGGAGGATCTCTCGTTCCCCAGCGACTGGTGGCTTGGCTCGCATTGCGGCAGAAGTGATGCTGAGGGCAATGCATCGCGCCGACATGTTGCCCGGATCGGTAATGACGAACTGCTTAACCCCTTCCGATGATCCTTCCAACCAAGCTCTGAGCGCATCTGCTTGCGTATCAACGAAAAGCGGAAGCACACGAGTTGTCGCCGGTGTTGGATTGGTCGCTAGTCTAACGACATTGACCTGAGCCCACTCGGGAGGATTCGTCCCAAACATGAGGAATTCGGGCGCGACTCGGAACGCGCGCGCGTACTTTTCCGCCACCTTCTGAGGAAAGTCACGCAAGCCACTTTCGTGGCTGGCGTACGTCGCATACACCCACCCCATCGCCTGCGCTGCTTGCCGGGCAGATTTGAAGCCAGCGTGCTCTCGAGCTAGAGCAAGTCTCCCGTGATTGCTGTCTAACCCTCTCATTTCGTTTTTTCGCCCCTGCCTCTCAAGGGTGGTGCTTCGGCTGCCAAGAGGCAACATCTTGCGGAGGGAAAAGCTGTTGTTCAGGATTTGCCTTCACTACATCTTTGCGCCGCTATAGTCCTTTGCCTAGATAGGGTTCCCATTGCCTTTCGGTATCGCTTCCTCTGCGGCTGCGATTAGAGCTGCGACGTGATTTACAGGAGGAACATCAGCCAGCTGCCGTCTTAAGACGTCGTTGAAATCGAGCCCGCGCGGTGGTCGTGCTATGCGAACGTATCGACCTTCTCGGCTCCAACGTAGAGCACAATGCTGTGCGGCCTCTTCACCTGGCTCGTCTCCGTCCGCGAGCACAATGATTCTTCGAATTTCCTGTGGCAGATCGAGTGCTCGCAGGCCGGATACCGAAAGAGCAGCCCAGGCGGGTCTTCCGACCGCCGCCATCGCCGCCAGGCACGTTTCGATACCCTCACCGATCATCACTTCATCGGTGTCCGGCGCTAGACGCACTGCGCCGCCCTTGCATCGGCCAAGCATCAATTTCGGATTATCGACTGGTGCCTTTCCGGTGCCCTCGTCATTCAGGTAAGTGCGGTGAATAGCCACCGGAGACCCGGAGTGATCGCGAACCAGAGCAATCATTGCTGGAAAAAATTTGCCTTTCGGATGGCGAACCTTTGGCTGAAATCGGATCGAATCGAGAATAGGCAACAGTAGGCCCCGTGAGCTCAGGTAGGCCTCCACTAAGGTGCCCCTTGGCGGCAACGACGCTTCCCAGATAGCTAGCGCGCGTGCGACGTTTTCGCGGGCATTTGTCCGAGTTTCTGGAGGCCGATAGGGCCCTCTTTTGGATCGGTAAGGCGCTGTTTCTGGCCAAAGCCCCTTTTCCCGGAGCGCTTGAATGACCCGCTCCTGCGGGCAGCCCGCATGACAATGAACGAGAACTTTGCCATTCTCGCCAGTATTGATGGAAAGGCTCGGCGTACGATCATCATGCGCGGGGCATCGCGCCGTCCAGCTTGTGCCCGTTTTGCGCCCCCAAGCGCCTTGGCTATCGTTTCCGCATACATGCACTCTCCTCGCCGAGTTTGCCTCGGCGCAGGTAGCAGGCGCCTTCAACAGGGCCTGGCACCTCCCGCTGAAAGTGGTTGAGAGGAGATCTGCGCGCGAATTGACTTGCGCGCTTCAACCAACGCATCGATGTCAGTTTTGGCCCACGCACCTCCCCCGCCCAAAAGGGGAAGGGGCCAGGGGAAGCGCCCGAGACCCATCCCCCTATAAAATGGGG
>QGVC01000652.1 GCA_003242645.1 Pseudomonadota bacterium | reverse complement strand
GAACGCGCTCGCGCCCAGAGCAGTGCTGCCTTCCGGCTCCATCGTTGCCCCAAGGTATATCAAGCAGATCCTCTCTATGCCGCCCAAGGACTTCGCGCGCACAATCGGCTCGTACCTCGAAACCCGCGGCCTGCTCCGAACGCCCGGGATACGGAAAGAGGTCGAGCAGATCTTCCGACTCGTGCCGGCTGTGTCCAGTATTTCGGCGCTCGCCCGACGCATGAGCACGTCTCGCCGCACGCTGGGCAGGCATTTCTCGGCCGCCGGTCTTCCGGTTCCCTCTCATTGGCTCCAATTCGCCCGCCTGCTCTTCGCAAGCATTCATCTCCAGGCGGAGCGGGCTACGGTATTCCGAATCGCCGCCCGGGCCGGCTATCCGGACGGCTTCACCATGAGCAATCAGATGAAACGGCTCATCGGCTGTCGGCCGACCGAGGTCCGTGAAGCTCTCGGCTGGGAATGGGTCGTCGAATCATGGATTCGACACGAAGCCACTTCAGGTGGAATCGATCCGGTCCGGTTCGAGAGCGCCGTACGCGTCTACCTGCCGGGCTCGGAATCTCCGTCTGAGTAGCGATCCGGGGAGAGCGACTGCTGGCAATACTAATTGGGTGGCGGCACAGGCGTGCCGTAAATAGCGGAATCGGCCAACTTGGCGTCCTAGGCGCCAACTAGATCCAGCGGAGATTCTTCCCTGATCTGTGCCGCCGCCTTCGCCAGCGTTCCCTTGCGTAATACTACCTCTACAATTTCTGGATCAAACTGACTACCAGCGCAGCGCTGTATCTCTTCCGCAACCTGCTCGACCGTCATCGCAGAACGGTACGGCCGGTCCGAAAGCATGGCGTCTATCGAATCGCAGAGCATGATCACACGCGAAGCGATCGGGATATCTTTGCCCACCAAACCATCGGGATAGCCCTTACCATCGTAGCGCTCGTGATGGTGCCGAACGCCTCGTATAACTTCGTCAGGAAATGATGTTAGGTTCTGGAGCAGCTCCGCTCCTTTCACTGCATGGGTCTTGATTACACGATGCTCCTCTTCAGTCAATATCCCTCGTTTTTGAATTATTTCAGCATAGATGCTATCTATCTTACCAATGTCATGTAGAAGTCCTGCGGTTTCAATTATTTCTACTTGTCTTCTCGAGCATCCTATTTCCTCTGCGATCAGCTTGGCTAAGCGAGAGACACGAAGCGAGTGTCCAGAAGTGTACGGATCCCTCGTTTCAATAGTCTTTATCAACACACGCAACAGGTCTCTGTTACTCTGCTGCAACTGGATCTTAGACAGATACGAGTACCTGATTAGGAAGATGGGCAATATAATTAGGAGCACCCCGCCGACATACATCCGGTCATAGAGGAATGCCGCAAACACCGCTATAGGGCTTGCCAGCACTCCATACAAGAAATTGATTCCGCCCGGTCCAGATACTTGCCGAAATACCTCAAAGAAATTGCTGCCCTTCCGCAGTGTAAAGAAGATGCTTATGAACAGCATGTTCGTGAGGAAGAAGCTGGTCGTAAGACCAAGGAAGGCAAGTATATCCACATTGAAAGGTGCGCCGTGGGTTCCGCCCAGCAGCCGGTATATCCACATCCCCAGAGAAATTGACAGTATCGAATGGCTAATATTCGCAAAAACCTTCCATATTGCCCTAACTTTTGCAATCGCGGTCTCCGTAACCGTATCAATAACAATAGCGGCTGTAATCGAGGCTTCAGGAACGAATACAATAGCCAATGTAAGAAGGGGGAAGAATCGAAGGAAGAAGCGAATTAATCCATTGAGGACAAGAAAGG
>QGVC01000210.1 GCA_003242645.1 Pseudomonadota bacterium | reverse complement strand
GCCCCGTCAACAGCGTCCAGGCCGGCGGTGGCATGTCAGCCAAATTGGCGGCCTGGATCTCCGGGACGTAGCTTCTGCGGAAGGCGTAGGCCGCCACGGACGTCAGCGCGCGATACCGCCAGCCCGGGCGGTCGATCACGGCGATGGGCATCGTGCACATGATCTCGCGCCAGTGTTGCCACCGATGGAAGCTTGCCAGGTTGTCCGCGCCCATGACCCAGACGAAGTGGACGCGAGGATAGCGCCGCTTCAGAAAAGCCAGCGTTGCGGCGGTGTAGGGCGTGCCTAGCTGCTCCTCGAAGCCGGTGATCCTCACTCGAGCATCGGGCATCATTGCACGGCAGGCGGCCATGCGATCGGCGAGCGGCGGCAGATCGCCGGTCTCCTTCAGTGGATTGCCGGGTGTCACGATCCACCACAGCTGGTCGAGCTGGAGCCGAACTAAGGCCGTGTGGCTGATGAGCACGTGGCCATCGTGGGGCGGGTTGAACGTTCCTCCCAACAATCCGATGCGCAAGCCTGGAGCGACGAGCGGCGTCCTGACCCTGACCGAGCCGAACGAAACCGGCGCGCTCCTGCGCATGATTCAGGGCCTCGCGCCGGCACGACTCATGCCGGCCTCACTTGGCCGGTGCCGCGCACGACATACTTGAAGCTGGTGAGCTGCTCGACGCCCACCGGTCCGCGTGCGTGCATCTTGCCAGTAGCAATGCCGATCTCGGCGCCGAAGCCGAACTCGCCGCCGTCCGCAAACTGCGTTGAGGCGTTGTGCAGCACGATGGCCGAGTCGACGCGATCAAGGAAACGCTGCGCTGTCTCGGCGTTGCCGGTCACGATGGCGTCCGTGTGCTGAGAGCCATAGCGAGCGATGTGCTCAATGGCCTCGTCGACGCCATCGACAACTTTCACCGAAATGATGGCGTCCAGATATTCGGTCGCCCAGTCCTCCTCGGTTGCTGGCGTGACCCGCGGGTCGACCGCTTGCGTTGCCGCGTCGCCGCGCACCTCACAGCCAGCATCGAGGAGCGCCTTAACCAGCACCGGCAGGAAATCGGATGGCGCGGAGCGATCGACGAGCAGCGTCTCCGTCGCTCCGCAAATGCCGGTGCGGCGCATTTTGGCGTTGAGCACGATTTCGCGCGCCATACGGAGATCGGCATCCTTATCCACATACGTGTGGCAAATGCCTTCGAGGTGCGCAAACACGGGCACGCGGGCTTCCTCCTGCACCCGCGCAACCAAACTCTTTCCACCGCGAGGCACGATGACGTCGATATTGCCGTTAAGCCCTTTCAGCATATGGCCAACGGCTTCGCGATCCGTCGTCGGAACGAGCTGGATCGCGGCTTCAGGCAAGCCGGCTGCGTGCAGGCCCTTCAAGAGACAGGCGTGAATGGCGCGGCTTGAATGCAGGCTCTCGGAGCCACCGCGCAAAATCGCTGCGTTGCCGCTCTTAAGGCAAAGCCCGCCGGCGTCAGCCGTCACATTGGGCCGGCTTTCATAGATGATGCCGATGACGCCCAGCGGCACGCGCACCCGCTCGATGACAAGCCCATTGGGACGCGTCCACTTCGCCATCGTCGCGCCCACCGGGTCATCGAGCTTCGCAATGTCCTCAAGGCTTCGCGCGATGCCTTCGATGCGCGCGTCATTGAGCGTCAGCCGATCGATGAAGGCACTCGTCGCGCCGTTTACCCGCGCACCTTCGACATCCTTGGCATTGGCTTCCAGAATGATGGGCGCAGACTTCCGAATGGCCCTGGCCGCGGCAACAAGAGCTTCGTTCTTCCGCGCCGAAGAGGCGAGCGCCACCTCACGAGCTGCGGCACGTGCCGCAATGCCCATTTGGCGCATCAGCTCCGCCGTTCCGGCGCTTTCGACGTTGCGGTCCAGTTTGTTCATCGCGCCTACTTCCGGTTCAATGCCATGTCATCGCGGTGGATGAGCTCGGTGCGGCCCTCATATCCCAGGATCTTCGGGATTTCACTGCTGCGACGGCCGATGATACGCTCTGCATCGGCGCGCGCATAGGCGATCAGTCCGCGGCCGATTTCATACCCTGCACTGTTGCGGATGATCACTGCATCACCGCGATCGAACTGGCCGTGGACGCGTGTGACTCCTGCCGGCAGCAGGCTCTTGCCCGCAAGGAGCGCCCGCTCCGCGCCGGCGTCGATCTCGACAACTCCTCGAGGCTCGAGTTGGCCCGCGATCCAGCGTTTCCGAGCCGTTACCGGATCGGAGGGCGCAAGGAACCAGGTGCAAGGCGCGCCGTCGCGGAGCGCCCGTAACGGGTGCAGCACCTTGCCCGAGGCGATCACCATGTCGGTGCCGCCGGCCAGGGCGATGCGCCCCGCCTCGATCTTGGTTTTCATGCCGCCGCGCGACAGCTCGGTGCCCGCATCGCCGGCCATGGCTTCGATCTCGGGCGTGATCTCGCGGACGATATCGAGACGCCGGGCATTGGGATCGCGGCCGGGTGGGCTCGTGTAGAGGCCGTCCACATCGGACAGAAGCACGAGGCAGTCGGCGCTGATCATGCTCGCCACCCGTGCGGACAGGCGATCATTGTCACCGTAGCGGATCTCCGCCGTTGCAACTGTGTCGTTCTCGTTGACGACCGGGATCGCACGGTGGGCGAGGAGCGTGTCGATCGTGCTCCGCGCATTGAGATAGCGGCGGCGTTCCTCTGTGTCGCCGAGGGTCAGTAGCACCTGCGCTGTGGTCAGTCCGCGCGCCCGGAAGACCTCCTGATAAGAATGCGCGAGGGTGATCTGGCCCACAGCGGCTGCCGCTTGCGATTGCTCGAGGTGCAGCGGGCCTTTCGGCAGGCCCATGATCTGCCGGCCGAGCGCGATCGCGCCCGAGGAGACGAGCACGATTTCCCGCTGCTCGTGCCAAAGCTCGGCAATGTCATCGGCCAGCGAGTTCAGCCAGGTGGATTTGATGCGGCCGGAGTTGCTGTCCACGAGCAGCGAGGAGCCGATCTTGACCACGATCCGCCGCGCTCTGGCCCAGGCAGCAAGCCCAGCCTCTTGCGGCGACTCCTCGGCGCGAACGCCCGCTTTCGCTTCCACCATTCCGCTCATGGCCGCCAGCCTCTCGCCGCCACAGGCTCCGCCTCGCGCCGCTCCTCCTCACGGGATTCGTCGATGACACGCGAGAGGGCGTAAAGAACATCCTGAACCCCTTGTCCGGACACGGCGGACAAAAGATAGGGCCTCTTGCGCGCCACCCGCCTCAGCGCCTCTTGCCGCTCGGCGATGGTATCAGGATCCAGTGCGTCGCACTTCGAGAGCGCGACGATCTCCTTCTTTTTCTCGAGGTCCGCATCGTAAGCTTTGAGCTCGCGGCGGACGACCCGGTAAGCGCCGGCGACGTCTTCCTGTGTAGCATCGACCAGATGCAATAGCACGCGGCAACGCTCGATATGCCCGAGGAAGCGCGTGCCGAGCCCTGCGCCGGCGTGCGCCCCTTCGATGAGCCCCGGGATGTCAGCCAGCACGAAGTCGACGTCACCCACGCGAACCATGCCGAGATTGGGGTGCAGCGTCGTAAATGGATAGTCGGCGATTTTCGGTTTGGCGGCGCTGACCTTGGCCAAAAAGGTGGATTTGCCCGCATTCGGCAGACCGATCAGGCCCGCGTCGGCAATCAGCTTCAAGCGCAGCCAGATGGTCAGCTCCTCGCCGGGCTGGCCGGGATTGGCGCGCCGCGGCGCTTGGTTCGTCGGTGATTTGAAATGGGCATTGCCGAAGCCGCCATTGCCGCCACGGGCAATCAGGACCCGCTGGCCCGGTTCCGTCAGATCGGCAATCAACGTCTCCTGATCTTCCGCGAAGATTTGCGTCCCCGGAGGCACCTTGAGAACGCAATCCGCCCCTTTGGCGCCTGAGCGGTTCTTGCCCATGCCGGGCTGGCCATTCTTCGCTTTGAAGTGCTGCTGATAGCGATAGTCGATCAGCGTATTGAGGTTGGCGACGCATTCGACCCAAACGTCGCCGCCCCTGCCGCCGTCGCCACCATCGGGTCCGCCGAACTCGATGAACTTCTCGCGGCGGAAGCTGACTGCACCCGGTCCTCCGTCACCGGCCTTTACGTAGATCTTGGCCTGGTCGAGGAACTTCATGACACCCTTGCCTTAGCCTCGCCATCCTGGCGGAGCCGCTCGTATTTCAGCGTTTCGACCTCGGTCTGGCGGGCTTCGCACCAGACACGTTCCGTCCCAATGAACCGAAAGCCGAGCTTCGCGATCACCCTCGCGGAAGCGGGATTGTCAACGAAGTGGCCGCAAGTGACCCGCTCGAAGCCGGCTACGGAGAAACAGTAATCGATAAGAGCACCGACCGCCTCGGTCGCATACCCGCGTCCCCACCACGGTTTGCCGATCCAGTAGCCGATCTCCGCCGAGCCTTCGCCCTCGGGCATGTATCCGCAAATTCCGATCAGGGCATTCTGGTGAACGATGCCCTGCACGAACTCACCTTCGGCGAGATCATTGATCCACTCGTATGCGAGCTGCTCGGAGTAGGGGTGCGGGATGCGGCCCGTCATGCGCGCGACGTCCCAATCGCTCGCCAGCATCGCGATTCTGCGAGCGTCGCGCGGCGTCAGGTCCCGCAAAAGCAGGCGTCTGGTTCTCAACGGCGCGGCAGTCACGAGACTGGCTCCCACTCGAACCCCTTCTTGCCGGATCCCTGGATCCGGCTCTGTCGGAGATAAGAGAAACTTGGAAACACGAAAAAGGGAGATGGCTTGCCATCTCCCTTGGAACAAGCCATCGCCTCTGGTCGTGCGGCTTACTCCGCCGCCTGCAACGTGGACGGTCGGACCGAGACGAACACGCGTCCCTTGGCTTTGGTGCGGAACTCCACGATCCCCGCGACCTTCGCGAAGAGCGTGTGGTCGGTGCCCATCCCAACGTTGTCGCCGGGATGCCACTTGGTGCCGCGCTGGCGCACGATAATGTTGCCCGGTACGACGAACTCGCCGCCGTACTTCTTCACACCGAGGCGTTTCGAATGCGAGTCGCGCCCGTTGCGCGACGACCCGCCTGCCTTTTTGTGTGCCATATCCGTAACCTCTTGGTCGGGTCGGCTGCCCTCAGGCGCCGATGATGTTGGTAATCCGAACTTTCGTCAAATCCTGGCGGTGGCCCCGCTTGCGCCGGGAGTTCTTGCGACGGCGCTTCTTGAACGCGATGAGCTTCGGGCCGCGGGTCTGCTCCACGAGCTCCGCCGTGACCTTGGCTCCCGCGACGGTAGGCGTTCCGATCTTCGGCGCCCCGTTGCCTCCGATCATCAGTATTTCCGTGAACTCCACCTCGGACCCCGCCTCACCCTCGATCTTCTCGATGACGAGAACGTCGTCCTTGGCAACACGGTATTGCTTGCCGCCGGTCTTGATGACTGCGTACATGACGTGTCCTTCTTCTCCACGCCCTGTGGCGCCGCGAGCCAAATCTCGCGGACTTTGGTGAACCGCCTCACTGGGGAAACGGTCTACCGGCAGGATGCCGGCGAAGAGCCTCGGGCAGCGCCTCTTGCGCGATGGCCCAACCCACCGCGTGCGGGCGCAATATCGTCGGGACGGCGCTGGAAGTCAATGTTTTCGGGAGCGCCGCGTCACTCGCGCTGACGCAGCCGGACGTCAAGCAACTCTAAACGGAGCCTCCGCTTACTAGAGGTTGAAGGATGCGGCGAGCTCCAGCACGCGCAGGGAAGCCAATTTGGCCTCCTTCGGTTGCCTAAGCAGTCGAACGCGCCTCGCGAGCAAGTCGCACGAGCGACCAAGGAGGAGAACCATGGCGGATGACCGCGTCGAGCGTGGTAGGACACGGGTCGAAGGCTTCCAGTCGGGAGAACTCGATTTCCAGCTCATGCGCTCCCTAGGCGCAGGAAACTACGGTGGTGGAACGCCCGGGGAGGTTTTTGCGACTCGTGCGGCAGTAACCGGAGATGACCCTTACGCGTGGCGCGAGGCGCTCGCAGCGATGGGGGAACGAATCCTGAAGGCTGCCCGCCAAGCCTTGGAGCGCGGACATCGCGTCAGTGCACGCGACCATCTCCTCCGCGCCTCCATGTACTACCGGGCAGCCGAATACTTCGCCGATCCCTGGGGGTCGGAGGCGCAGACGTGGGGCCTTGCCAGCCGCGACGCGTTCCGAGCCGCCGCCGAGCTGATCCCGGACCGAATCGAGCCGATCGAAATCCCGTTCGAAGGAAAAGGCCTGCCTGGCTACTTCATGGCGCCTGCCAGCGGGGCGGATCGTGGCAAGACGGTCGTCGTCCTCACGGGCTTCGACGGCACCGCTGAGGAGCTTTATTTCCAGGTGGCGGCGGCAGGGCTGGAACGTGATTATAACGTCCTCATCGCCCAAGGCCCGGGGCAGGTCGGCTGTCTGCGCATCCATCCAGAGCTGAAGTTCCGGCCCGACTACGAAAAGCCGATCGGGGCCATCCTCGACTTTGCCCTTGCCCGGCCCGAGGTCGCCCCGGAA
>QGVC01000209.1 GCA_003242645.1 Pseudomonadota bacterium | reverse complement strand
GTGATGCGCACCAGGTCACGCTCATCGGCACGTCGCCGTACTTCGAGTTCACTCCGTCGAACCCGTGGATCGCGATCGGCTGGCGCGAGCGTGAGCGGACCCGCATCGAGCTGAGCGAGCCCCTCGAGGCCAAAGGTATCCGCTGGATACCCGAGCCTGTCGAGGCGATCGACGCGACAGCGAAGGTGCTGACGCTGCGCGGCGGGCAGCGCCTGAGCTACGACTATCTCGTCATCGCCACCGGACCTCGGCTCGCCTTCGACGAAGTGCCCGGCCTGGGCCCGGAGGGATATACCGAATCGGTGTGCACGCAGGATCACGCAGTGCACGCATGGAATGCCTACCAGGAGCTCCTGAAGAGTCCAGGACCGATCGTGGTCGGCGCGGCGAGCGGCGCAAGCTGCTTCGGTCCGGCGTATGAATTCGCCATGATCGTCGATGCGGATCTGCGCAAGCGCAAGCTGCGCGACCGGGTTCCCATGACGTACGTGACGAGTGAGCCGTACATCGGCCATATGGGTCTCGGGGGCGTCGGTGACAGCAAGGGACTGATGGAATCGGAGCTGCGCCAGCGTCACATCAGGTGGATCACGAACGCGAAGATCACGGCGGTCACGCCGGGACAGATGCAAGTCGTGGAGCACGACGACGATGGCCGGCCGAAGAAGGAGCACATCCTGCCGTTCGCGTACAGCATGGTGATCCCGGCGTTCGGCGGCGTGCAGGCGGTGGCGGCTGTGCCCGGGCTGTGCAATCCCCGCGGCTTCGTGCTCGTGGATACCCACCAGCGCTCGCTCGCGTACCCGAGCATCTTTGCGGTCGGTGTATGCGTTGCGATTCCGCCCGTGGAACCGACTCCTGTGCCGACCGGCGCGCCCAAGACGGGGTACATGATCGAGTCGATGGTGAGCGCAGTCTGCGAGAACATCGCGGCGGAGCTCAGCGGCCGGCCGGCGAGCGCGCAGGCGACCTGGAACGCCATCTGTCTGGCGGACTTCGGAGATGCGGGCGCTGCGTTCGTCGCGCTGCCCGAGATTCCGCCGCGAAATCTCACCTGGGCCAAGACTGGAAAGTGGGTGCATCTGGCGAAGATCGCCTTCGAGAAGTATTTCCTGTACAAGGTTCGCACCGGATCGCTCACGCCGGTGTATGAGCGATACGTCTTGCGGATGCTCGGGATCACTTCGCTGAAGGGTGACCGCGCATGAGTTTCCGTCGAGCGGTCGTACTTGTGCTTGCCGCCGCTGTGTGGGGTGCCGGCGGGGTCGCAGCGGCAGAGACGCTGGAAGAGGCCTGGCGGCGGGCCATGGAGAACGACCACGCCCTCGCCGCCGTCGCCTCGGAGACCGAGGCGGCTCGCGCCGGCGAGCGTACCGCCCGCGCCGCGCGCTGGCCGGTAGTTCAGGCAAGCGCAGGCTACACTCGCCTGGGTGCGGCGCCTTCACTCGAGGTGTCCGGCCCGGACTTCGCATTCCGCTCACCTCCGATCCTCGATGAGGACGATTTCGTCAGCAGCGCCGTGCAAGTCAGGCTGCCGCTGTATGCCGGCGGGCAGATCACCGCCGGAATCGCGGCGGCGCGCAGCAGCCGGATCGCGGCCGAAGAGATGGAGCAGAGCAGCCGCGCGGCCCTGAAGCTCGATGTCGCGCGAGCCTATGTTGGCGTGCTCCGGGCTCGTCGGGCGCTGGAGGCGGCGGAGTCCAGCGTCGCCAGCCTGGCGGCGCACGTTGCGGACGTGGAGCAGATGGTCGAGCGTGAGCTGGTTCCGAGAAGCGATCTGCTGGCGGCGCGCGTTGCGCTCGCAAATGCGGAGCACACTCGCGTGCGCGCGGCGAATGACGTGCAGATCGCGTATGCAGCGTACAACCGAAGGCTCGGTGAGCCGCTCGACCGCAACACGGATCTCGACGAGCGCATACCGACCGATCCTTCCCTCGCAAAGCAGCCCGTCGAAGCGCTCATCGAGCGGGCGCTCGCCTCGCGCAGCGAGCTGCAGGGGATGGCGGCGCAGGCGGAGGCGCTCGCATTCCAGGCGGACGCGCAGCTCGCGACGCTTCGTCCACGGATCGAGCTCACTGGGGGCTACAACTACTTCGAGAACGAGATCCTCGACCGCGAGGATTTCTCGATGGTGGGCATCGGTGTGACATGGAGCCTGTTCGATGGCGGACAGGCCCGAAACCGTGCCGCGGCGCTGCGCCATGCCGCGCTCGCCGCGCGGCTTCGGTTGAACGACATGCGCTCGATGATCGAGCTGGAGGTTCGCCAGGCCTGGTTGGACGTGCAGGCCGCGAAGGCCCGCGTTGATGCCTCGCGCGAGGCCGTGGCGCAGGCGGAAGAGAACCTGCGGACGGCGCGGGAGCTGTACGGTGCGGATCTCGGAACCAATACGCAGGTTCTCGAAGCGGTTTCCCTGCGGACAAGCGCGGTAACCAATCGCGACAACGCGATCCTGGATGAAGCGCTCGCCCAGCTGCAACTCGCGCGCGCTGTCGGGGCATTGTGATGTATCGGACCGCGGAATGTCGTGTAGCGTGAAGGAGAAGCATGCCGTGAACCGCAAGACCGTGACCAAGAGTGCCGTGTGGATGTTCCTGGGCCTGTCGATGTGCGCGGGTACCCTTGCGGCCAAAGAGGACGACCGGCTTGCCGAGAGCCGCGCGCTCGCACAGCGGTTCTCCGGCGAGCTCATGCAGGTCCTCACTGAAGCCATCCAGTCACGCGGCGCTGCAGAAGCCATCGTGGTCTGCAAAGAGGAGGCTCCACGCATCGCGCGGCGGCTCTCCGATGAGAGTGGTGCCATCATCGGGCGTACGAGCCTGAAGACGAGAAATCCTGCCAACGCCCCTGAGCCATGGCAGCGCCAGATACTGGAGCGGTTCGCGAGACAGCGCGCCGGCGGAAAGGAAGCATCCTCCCTGGAGCACTTCGAGCGTATGGAGGACGGCGGTGCGCGCTACATGAGAGGCATCGGTACGCAGCCGCTTTGCCTGGCGTGCCACGGGTCCGCACTGGCGCCGGACGTGCGCGAGACCCTCGCCAGGCTCTACCCGCAAGATGCGGCCACGGGTTTCAGCACCGGCGATCTGCGGGGCGCTCTCAGCATCATCTGGCCGGCGGAAGAGAAGGACGGCGCTGATGCGCAGCACGCCATGATCGATCCGCGGGGGAGGTGAAGCGAAGGATCGGGCGCCGCACGACCGCACATGCCAGCCGGAGGGCCGCCGCAGACTGGCGCCGCCAGCTGCGACGGGAGATCGTGTGGCTGCTCCTGGCCAAGGTGGCCGCGCTCACGCTCCTCTGGGCTGCTTTCTTCTCGCCATCGCACCGATTCGAGGTCACGCGGGAGCAGGCTGCCGCCCAGCTCGCCGTCGGTGACACGCCGGCAACGGCTCCTGCGCATCGATCGCACTCCGAGGACGGGGGAGGAACGCCATGATCGACTTCGAGGTCGTCGACCTGTCGCGCCTGCAGTTCGCACTCACGCGCTGTATCACTTTCTCTTCGTCCCGCTGACCCTGGGGCTGTCCATGATCCTCGTGATCATGGAAGCCGTCTACGTCATGACGGGGCGCGAGATCTGGATGCGCATGACGAAGTTCTGGGGCCTGCTGTTCGGCATCAACTTCGCCATGGGCGTGGCGACCGGCATCACCATGGAGTTCCAGTTCGGCACGAACTGGGCGTACTACTCGCATTACGTCGGCGACATCTTCGGGGCCCCTCTCGCAATCGAGGGGCTCATGGCGTTCTTCCTCGAATCGACCTTCGTCGGGCTGTTCTTCTTCGGCTGGAACCGGCTGTCAAAGGTCGCTCACCTGGTGGTGACCGCGCTCGTGGCGCTCGGCTCCAGCCTGTCGGCGCTGTGGATCCTCGTCGCCAACGCCTGGATGCAGTACCCGGTCGGCGCGGAGTTCAACTACGAGACGATGAGAATGGAGCTCACCTCGTTTACCGAGGTGCTCCTCAGCCCCGTCGCGCAGGCCAAGTTCGTCCATACCGTCGCGGCAGGCTATGTCGTGGGATCGGTATTCGTGCTGGCCGTGAGCGCCTGGTATCTGCTGCGCGGGCGTAACGTGGAGATCGCCAGGCGCTCCATGGCCGTGGCCGCGAGCTTCGGTCTTGCGTGCTCGCTGTCGGTCGTGGTGCTGGGCGATGAGTCCGGCTACGTCGCAAGCGAGAACCAGAAGATGAAGATTGCCGCAATCGAGGCCGCGTGGCGGACCGAGGAGCCGCCGGCCGGCTTCACCGTCTTCGGTATACCGGACATGCAGGCCCGGACCACGCACGCGGAAGTGAAGATACCCTGGGTCCTGGGCCTGATCGCCACCCGATCGATCGACGAGGAAGTGCCCGGCATTCTCGATCTCGTCGATCAGGCCCGTGAACGCATCGAGCGCGGCATACAGGCTCACGCGGCGCTGCAGGAGCTGCGGGCGAATCCCGCAGACGCCGACGCCAGAGCGCGCTTCGAAACGTACAAGTCCGATCTCGGCTATGGCCTGCTCTTGCTGCGCTACGTGGACAATCCGGCGGCGGCCACCGCGGAGCAGATCGAGCAGGCGGCGTGGTCGACCGTGCCGAACGTGCCGGTGCTGTTCTGGAGCTTCCGGATCATGGTCGCCCTGGGCTTCTTCTTCATCTTCCTGTTCGCGACGGCGTTCTACCTGTCCGCGCGACACCGCTTCGAGCAGAATCGCTGGTTCCTCAGGCTGGCGCTCATCAGCCTGCCGCTGCCGTGGATCGCGGCGGAGCTCGGCTGGATCGTCGCCGAGTATGGCCGGCAGCCCTGGGCGATCGATGGAGTGCTGCCGACTTTCCTCGGCGTGTCCGCGACTTCCGCCGGAAACGTCTGGCTCTCGCTTACCGGTTTCATCGTCTTCTATACGGCCCTCGCGGCGGTGGACGTCTACCTGATGGTTCGGATGATCCGGAGCGGGCCGGAGGGCCTCGGGTACTGGCCGCTCAAGGCTGCCGGGCCTCCCGTCACCAAAGTGGCCTGAAGAAGGGAAGGGAGGAGTCCGCCATGCTCGACTATGAAACCTTGCGCACCTTGTGGTGGCTGATCCTGGGCGTCCTGCTGATCGGCTTCGCGATCATGGACGGCTTCGATCTCGGCGTCGCCACGATCTTTCGGTTCATCGGGCGCTCCGATGAAGAGCGCCGCGCGCTGCTCGAGTCCATCGAGCCGGTATGGGACGGAAATCAGGTCTGGTTCATCCTGGGAGGCGGCGCAGCGTTCGCCGCGTGGCCGCTGCTCTATGCCGCATCGTTCTCGGGCCTGTACCTGGCGATGTTCCTGCTGCTCGTTGCGCTGATCCTGAGACCCGTCGGCTTCACCTTCCGCAACAAGGTCGAGTCCGTCCAGTGGCGCAACGTCTGGGATTGGGCGCTCTTTGCCGGAGGCGCGGTTCCCGCGCTGCTCTTCGGAGTGGCCTTCGGCAACCTGTTCCTCGGCGTTCCCTTTCACTTCGATGAGCTGCAGCGCCCCGTGTACACGGCAGGGTTCTTTAACCTGCTGCATCCGTTCGCGCTGCTCGCGGGCGTTGTGAGCGTGGCGATGCTCGTGATGCATGGCGCTGCATATGCTTCGCTCAAGGTCGAGGACCCGATGTCCGCACGAGCGGCAAGTGTCGGGCGGGTTGCCGCCGTGGTGTTCGTTCTCGCCTTCGCCGCGGCCGGTGTATGGGTCGCGTTCGGCTTGGAAGGTCAGCGTGTCGTATCGGAAATCGACGTCGCCGGGCCGGCGAATCCGCTTCGCAAGAGCGTGGAGGTCGCCACGGGGGCGTGGCTCGACAACTACCGCACGCACGGCCTGCTATGGCTGGCGCCGGGAGGTGCAGTGCTCGCGGCGGTGCTCACGTGGATCCTGCTCGGCACGCCTCGCAAAGGAAGCGCATTCCTGACGAGCTGCATCACGCAGGCGGGAACGATTCTGACCGCGGGCTTCGCGCTCTTTCCTTTCCTGCTGCCTTCGTCCACTCACCCGGATCACGGTCTGACGGTCTGGGACGCATCGAGCAGCAAGACGACATTGCTGATCATGCTCGTGGCGGTGATCGTCTTCATGCCCATCGTGCTGGTATACACGACGTGGGTGTTCCGGGTGCTGCGGGGGCGGATCACACTCGACGAGATTCGCCGCCACGGCGGACTCTACTGACGGACAAGCCGGAGTAGCGTTTCCATGTGGTACTTCAGCTGGATTCTCGGGCTCGGCCTGGCGCTCACCTTCGGTGTGCTCAATGCCATGTGGTACGAGCTCACCGAGCCGCAAAGGGAGCGTGGACGGAAGGAACGCACGAGCGCAACCGACCGCTAGCCTTTGACTGCATGTCGAGGCCACGCAATGCGTAGTCGGCTCCATAGGCAGCCTTCCAGTCCGACATGATGAAGCCCTTGAAACCAATGGCCTGCTGCGGAGAAGGTCTGCGAGACCGAGAAATGCTCTGCAATCACCTTATTGCGACCACCTTAAGCGAGCCTTAAGGCGCGGGAAATACCTTAAG
>QGVC01000208.1 GCA_003242645.1 Pseudomonadota bacterium | reverse complement strand
GATGGCTCCGCGGGTAGGATTCGAACCTACGACCAACCGGTTAACAGCCGGTCGCTCTACCACTGAGCTACCGCGGATCACGTCATCGTTCGAGATGGCCGGCTCATAGCAGAAACTCGCCGCAGGGGCTAGTCCCCTCCGCCGTCATGTCGCGACGGGCTGCGCCGTGAGCCACCTTCGGCGCTGCGAGCCCGCCCGAGCCGCCCTCCAGCACGCAAAGGGATGACAACTCCCTGGCAATTCGGCTACGAGTGCGCCGCCCCCCACTCGCGCCGCACCTCAAGAGTCCTCGGCCGGAGCTGGAGTATGGACCCCTTCGTCTTCTTTGCGGTTCTGGCCGCGGCTGCCTGCCACGCCGGATGGAACGCGCTGCTCAAGCTGAAGCTCGATCCGGTGACGACGGTCAGCCTGATCAACGCCTGCTGCGGCATCGTCGTGCTGCCGTTTGTCTTCGTCGCCCAGCTGCCGGAGCTCGCCGCCTGGCCCTTCCTGATCGCGTCGGTGCTTCTGCACCTTGCGTATTTTCTCTCTCTGGCCGAGGCCTACCGCTTCGGCGACCTCTCGCATGTCTACCCGATTGCCCGCGGGACGGCGCCGCTGCTGACCGCTGTCGGCTCGACGTTCTTGGTCGGAGAGCCGCTGGGCACGCTCGGGTGGCTTGGCGTCATCCTTCTTGCGGGCGGCATCATGGCGCTCTCGATTCGCCCGCGCGACCGGAGCCTTGACGCGTTCCACGGCCGGTCGGTGGCGTTCGCCCTACTCACTTCGATTACGATTACGAGCTACACCCTTGTAGATGGGCTGGGCGCCCGCATCGGTCCATCCCCTGCCCCGTACATCGTCTGGCTGTTCCTGCTCAACGGGATCGTGATGGCCGCCTACGGCCTCATCCGCGTGCCGGCAGCGATGGTCCAGGGTGCGAAATCCTCGTGGTACATGGCCCTGACAGGCGGAGTGTTGTTGACGTCTGCCTATGCGATCGCGATCTGGGCGATGACGGTGGCGCCCATCGCGCTCGTGGCTGCGCTTCGCGAAACGAGCGTGCTCTTCGCGACGCTCATCGGCATCGTTTTCTTGCGCGAGCCGGTCTACGCCCTGCGGATCGTCGCTGGCTGTGTCGTGCTCGTGGGCATCGTTCTGCTGCGGCTGCGCTGACGCCCTCTCATGCAGGCCGCTGGGGACTCGGCGCGAGAGACGCGTCGGGAGCCTCGGCCCGCTCGCGGGCTTCTTCCCGCTGCTTTTCGAGAAGCCGGCTCTCCCGCAGCTGGCCCGCGGCCTCCAGGATCGGATAGGCGACAGCCGTCAAATGCGAGTTGATCCGCTTGAGGTCGCGAATGACGTCGAGGTGAATGGCGCTCGTCTCGATGGACTCCGGGCGCCCTTCCTTCAGCCGCGCAAAGTGCCGCTCGGCGGCCTCGAACTCCTTGCTCCGGAGGTTGATTTTTTCCATCAGCAACCGGCGCGCCAGGTCCACGTCCCGTGTCGCGAAGACGTTGAGCGCCAGCCGCATGTTGTCGACCACACGGGCATGGAGCCGCTTCAGCTCAGAAAGGCCCTCAGGAGAGAAGGAGTAGCCCTTCTTGATCTTCTTGGTCGCGAGCTCCATCAGGTTCTTGTCGATGATGTCGCCGACGTGCTCGAGGTTCGTCGTGAACGTCAGGATCTCGTAGTAGCGGCGTGACTCGTCGTCATCCAGCTCGTTCTTCGACGTCCGGATCAGGTACAGCTTGATCGCCTCGTGGAGGGCGTCGACATCGTCGTCGGCCTTCTCGACCTCCTTGACCAGCCTCAGGTCGTTGCCCTCGATGGCAGGCAGCGACTTGCGCAGCATGTCGAGGACGATATCCCCGAGGCGCAGGGTCTCGCGCATCGCACACCCCAGCGCCTCCGAAGGCGTATCGAGCACGCTGCTGTCGAGATGCCGGGGCACAGACCTGTCCGGCGCACCGGCGGGCGTGGGAAGGAGCCACGTCACCAGCTTCCCGAGCGGGGATAGCAGTGGCAGGAAGATCAGCGCGACCACAAGGTTGAACGCCGTGTGAAAGTTCAGCACCAGTCGGCCGGGATCGGCGCTGAGGTGCTGCATCAGAACCACCGCCCAATCCAGAAATGGCAAGATGGCGAGGCCAACCGCACCGCGTGCCAGCAGATTCCCGAGTGGAACCCGGCGCGCTGTGACAGGGGAACCGGTCAACGCCGTGAAGGGTGCCACCGCACCACCAAGGTTGGCGCCGAGCACGAGCGTGAGCGCCAACACGGGGCCAATGGCGCCGCCGGCTGCCAGCGACAGCACAAACAGCACGATGGCGAGGCTCGAATGAGCGATCCACGTGATGATGGCGGCCACGAGCACCGCAATCACCGGCTCGTTGCCGAGCGCCGTCATCATGGCCGTGATCGTCGGGCTCGCACGCATGGCGGCCGAGACCGTGCCGAGCTCGGTCAGCGAGAGCAGCATCAGCCCGAGCCCGATGAAAATGCGCCCCACGTTCTTGGTGCGGTCGTCCTCAGAGACGCTGAACAGCACCACACCGGTTATCGCGGCGGCGCTCCACAGCCACTTGATATCAAACGCGAATATCTGCGCCACGAGCGTCGTGCCCACATCGGCGCCGAGCATGACCGCCAGCGCAACGGGCAGCGTGACCAGATTGCGACCGGCGAAGGAAGCGAGAAGAAGGGCCGTGGCCGTGGAGCTTTGCATGATGCCAGCGACGCCCACGCCTGCTGCGAATGCCGCGAGCCTGCTTTTCGACGCCCGGGTGAGTGCAGTGCGGAGCGGCGTGCCGAAGGCACGCGTCAGGCCCGTGCGGACCATCCGCACGCCCCAGAGGAGGAGCGCGACGCCTCCCAGCAATGTCAGGAGCAGCTCGCTTCCGGCCATTCCTTTCCAACGCTCCGCTGGAAACGCTAATGCGAAAGAACGCTAATGCGAAAGATTGAACCGCTTCGGCTGGCCCAATCACACGCGCGAAGCACCCAGCATACTCTGGTCCGGTGTCAAAACCTAGGATCGGCCGAGTGTTCGCGCGGAGAAAGGCTCAGCTTGAGCAGCCGGCCTTACCAAGTCCTCAAGATGGCGCGGACTTCTCCGGCCAACGCACAGCGCCATTCTCATGCCCTGCCAAACCGCAGAACGCGGCGAGGTTCCCGCTGCGACTTCGCGATGGAGCGCGCACGACAGCGTTTGACCTCATATGGGATTGCAGCCGCTTCCGTGCCACCGCTATTTCTCGCGATGAGCCGGACGCCGGGCCAGGGCCCGGGGGCGGCACTTACCCGTGAGCCTGGAAACGCGCCATCAGGCGTGCTCGACCAGGCCCAGGTCGAAGACAAGCCCTGACAGATCGCGTCCTTGAGAGCTCGTGAGGAACATGGCCAGCGCGGCCACCTGCGGCTCAGAGACGAGACAAGCGCCGGCTTCGGCCGAATCGAGGACCGGAGCAACCGCGTTGATACGGATGGCCTGATCGGCCCATTCACTGGCTTCGCTGCGGGTCATGCTCGCGAGCATGGCGCGGGCCATGGACAGGAGGATTGTTTCCGCCTTGGTTTGGGGCGGCGTGCTGACGAGCACGTTGAAAATCGAGCCTTCGCACCACGTCAGCCGCATGCGATTGGCGGCAATGCGCGTGATCACGCGTGCGGTCTGGAGGCGGCGGGCGATGGCGGCCTCGAAGTCCCCATCCAGGGCCTCGGCCGTGAGGGCCTTGAGATCGAGGTGGATCAGATTGACGACGGCATCGACACCAGAGAACGTCTTGGCGGCCGTCTGCGCGAACCGCGTGGCAGATTCAATGTCAGTGAGAGGATCGGAGTAAACCTGCAGCTCGGAAGCCGTTTGGGCCAACATCTCCAGCACGGCATCGGCTTCTGCCCCGCTGGCGGTCGTATGCAATACGATCCGGCATCCTTGTTCTGCGAAGGCGCGGGCCACATCCACGCCTGCTTGAAGCTCCAGCCCCGTTACGAGAACACGCTTCCCCGCCAGCTCAGGATAGGGACCAACGCTTACGCTACCCTCAAGCACACTCGTCAACATGAGCGCCTACCTCCTAGCACCGTCGGGCCTCCCCTGCCCGCACGGCGCCACTCAACGCCGATTCGACTAAACGACTCCTAAATGGCGCCAGGATTCGGGTGCGGCCGGGACTGAAGGGCGGCGCAATTAGGGCCGTACACAGCTGAGTTGATGTTAGCTTCGGAAGCGGCGCTGGGGAACGGTTTAACGTCGCCTCAAAACGACGGCGGCGTGCAGGCGCTGACGACCTCGCAGGGAGTCGGCCCGATGCAGCGGAAACGATGGGGACGGCGGCTTTCGAAGTAATAGGCGTCGCCCGGCCCTAGAATCCGCCGCTCGGAATCGACCGTCACCTCCAGCCGGCCGCTGATAATGATGCCTCCTTCCTCGCCCTCGTGGACGAGAGGCACACGGCCGGTGTCGGCCCCAGGTTCGTAGCGCTCTTTCAAGATCTGCAACGCCCGCCCGACCAGGTTCTCGCCCACCTGCCGGTAGGAGATGCCGCCCTTTCCGATCTCGGTCAGCTCCTCGGCCGCGTAGAAGATTTTGCGCGGCTTGTCCGGCTCGATGGCGAAGAATTCGGCGAGCCCAATCGGGACACCGTCGAGGATACGTTTCAGCGCCCCGATGGACGGGTTTACCTTGTTCGCTTCGATCAGCGAGATCGTCGAGTTTGGAACACCAGACCGTTTGGCCAACTCACGCTGAGAGAGGTTATAGCGTTCGCGAACGTAGCGCAGACGACCGCCGACATCGACTGTCATTGAGCTGCCCCGTGTTTCGAATGTTCAGTATTTCGAAAACTCTGCCGGGCGAGGGCAGCGAAATCAAGGGCCTACAACTTGGGAGAAAAGGGCTTGATAGGCTATGCCGATCAGGCCTCTACTCCTACTCGGGCGGGCGTCTGCGAATTTGACAACTGTACCCCCCGAGTGGCTACTGACGCCCTGAGACACGATTGGAGGATTGCGATGGCGCCGTTCGATATGAAACCCAACGAGCTTGAGTCCTATTGGCTGCCATTTACGCCAAACCGCTCGTTCAAGAAGAGACCTCGCCTCTTCTCCGGCGCCAAGGATATGTACTTCTTCACGCCGGATGGCCGTAAGGTGATCGACGGCTCTTCCGGCCTGTTCTGCGTAAATGCTGGCCACGGCCGCGAGCCGATCGTGAAGGCGATCCAGGAGGCAGCAGCGCGCCTCGACTATGCGCCGCCGTTCCAATACGCCCATCCGCAGGTGTTCGAGCTCTCATCCCGTCTCGCCCTGATGGCGCCGGGCGACCTCGAATATACGTTGTTCGCGAACTCCGGCTCGGAGGCAGTCGATACGGCGCTTAAGGTTGCACTCGCTTACCATCGTGCGCGCGGCGAGGGGAGCCGGACCCGATTCATCGGGCGCGAGCGCGGCTATCACGGCGTCGGCTTTGGCGGCATCTCCGTGGGCGGCATGGTCGCCAACCGGAAGATGTTCGGCAACATGCTGACGGGCGTTGACCATCTTCCGACGACCTACAACCGGGCTAAGCAGGCGTTTTCTGTCGGTGAGCCGGATTGGGGCGCCGAGACGGCGGACGAGCTGGAGCGGCTGATCGGTTTGCACGATGCTTCGACCATCGCTGCCGTGATCGTCGAGCCGGTGGCCGGTTCGACGGGCTGCCTACCGCCACCAAAGGGGTACCTGCAGCGCCTCCGCGAGATCACCGAGAAGCATGGCATCCTGCTGATCTTCGACGAGGTGATCACCGGCTTCGGTCGCCTCGGCTATGCGTTCGCGGCCGAGCGGTATGGCGTCGTTCCCGACATGATCACGTTCGCCAAGGGCGTGACCAACGGTGCGGTACCGATGTCGGGCGTTCTGGTGCGCAAGCACATCTACGAGACCCACATGCAAGGGCCCGAGCACATGATCGAGCTGTTCCACGGCTACACCTACTCGGGCCACCCGTTGGCGGCTGCGGCCGGTCTGGCGACGCTCAACATCTACAAGGACGAGGGGCTGTTCGAGAAAGCGCGGGCCAATGAGAAGGCCTTTGCCGATGCCATGATGAGCCTCAAGGGCCTGCCGAACGTGGTCGATATCCGCCCGATCGGGCTCATCTGCGGCATTGATCTTGATCCGATCCCCGGCAAGCCGGGTCTGCGCGGCTACAACGCGATCGAGAAGATGTATCACGAGCACGATCTCTATGTGCGCGTGACCATGGACACGATCTGCGTGGCGCCGCCGCTGATCGCGACCGAGAGTGATTTCGCCCAGATCCGGGACAAGATCGCGACGGTGATCAAGGCTGTGGCTTAGGCGCACCACGGATCAGCCGGAAAAATCCGAAACTTGGATCCGCGGCGGGGGCATGCTCCCCGCCGCGATGCATTTGGGCCACTGCCGCCCGCCACAACCCGATAACCGATGGAAAAGCTGTGAGCAGTTCGAGCGGCTTGATTGCCTTGCCATATTGAGCGGCGGACTGCGTGGCCCGCGATGAGGCGCAAAAGAAATCAATT
>QGVC01000651.1 GCA_003242645.1 Pseudomonadota bacterium | reverse complement strand
GATGTCCTAAATGGGGCTTCTTGTGACACGCGGGAGTGGCGGAACAGGTAGACGCGACGGCCTCAAAAGCCGTTGTCCTTCAAGGACTTGAGGGTTCGAGTCCCTCCTCCCGCACCAGCTCTTACACAGGACTCAAAATCTGGTTCCCGCAAGGGAGTGCCCGTTCGACTCGGGCCTGGGGCACCATCTGCAACTCCGCCAAACTTTCCGAATACCAGGGCATGCCGCGGAGCCGGCAGCGACGGCAATCCAACGCAAGTCGAATGCTGGGATCGTAGTGGCAGCGTGCCGGTCCAGAAAGGACGTTGCTTCGCTCGATCCGCACCCCTCGCCGTAGTTCATAAAGTGAGCACGGTCTTAAGCATATTGTGCGATTGCACCACTTCTGAGGCCGTGACCGATTGGCGGTAGACCTCGGCAGATGCGAACGTTAACGTCTTGGCGGTATGACGAAACGTGCTGCAGTTGAGGCTCCGGGGCATCCGCCTCTCGGAGGCCTTGGACATCAGCACTAAGACGGCCCGCGACACAGGGGCTGAAGCTTGGAGCAGGAGACGGGATGATCTGGAGCCGGACCATTCTGGTCGCGCTTTGTTTGATGGGGCTCGCCGCTCCACTTGCGCAGGCCGGACCGAAGCTGCTGTTCGAGCCCGTCAACGGCAAAGTGCTCTATGCCGAGGATGTCGATGATCTCTGGTACCCGGCTTCGCTTACGAAGATCATGACGGCTTATGTGGTCTTCGAAGAGCTCAAGGCCGGCCGCTTAACTCCCGAAACGAAAATCACGACGAGCGAGGCTGCCCACGCTCAACCGCCTAGCAAGGTCGGCTTACCCGTTGGTGGACAGATGAGCGTCGATCTGGCGTTGCAGGCGCTCATCGTCAAATCGGCGAATGACGTCGCAATCATGCTGGCCGAAGCGGTCGGGGGGAGCGAGCAGGCTTTCGTCGATCGGATGAATGCCACCGCGCGCCGGCTTGGCATGACCAATACACATTTCGTCAACCCGAATGGATTGCCAGCCGCCGGACAAGTCACGACAGCCCGCGACATGGCCAAGCTGTCCATGGCCATCGTTCGCGATTTTCCCGAGTACCGCCACCTTTGGGCGCAGACCGAATTTCGGATCGGTAAGCGCCGCCTCGGCACGCACAACAGCCTCCTCAAGACGTACGAGGGCGCCGATGGCCTGAAGACGGGCTTCATCTGTGATGCCGGGTTCAACATGGTGGCGAGCGCGACCCGCAATGGCCGGCAGCTCATGGTGGTCGTATTTGGCGAGCCTTCCGGCCAGGAGCGCGCAACGCGGGCATCGAGCCTGCTCGACCACGGATTCGCGACCTATGGCTGGAAGATGTTGTTTGGGACCCCAACGCTCGACACCTTGCCGCTCTCGAGCAATCCAAAGCCGGTCGTGAGCGTGCGCGACAGCGTAACATCGTGGGCCTGCGGTCAGCGCCCAGCCCGCGTGGTCAAGAAGAGCGGCACCCGCAAGGCGACCGCTAAGCCGAAGACATCCGCTACAGCTGCGGCACAGTCGCAACCCGGGGCCAGAGCCAACTAGAGGAAGCACCTCGCCGGGTTGTGCAGCGCCTTCGTTGTATCCTGAAATCTGCACAATTCGTCCTTACGACGGGCCGTGGACGTCTTGCGCCTTGCGCACGGCTTCAAATCGTTTAGTGTCGCGCGGCCCATCAGCCAGCAGATCGGCCCATGCTCTCCGCCCACAAACGTTTCGCCCGAATAGTGTCGTCAAGGAGGGCTGCGTGAAGGCCCGCAATCCTGCTTACGCCAGCTAGGGGCCGGTGCGCAGATGC
>QGVC01000207.1 GCA_003242645.1 Pseudomonadota bacterium | reverse complement strand
CGCTCCACATATCTTGGATAGAACCGGTCGATCCACCAATCGGGCCTGAGCAGGGTGAAGCAGGCCAGTACGAGGACGGCAGTCTCCCAAAGCCGCGAGCGCGTGACGAACCAATTCATCATGACTGCCGCGAGCACCATGACCGCGATGACCGACGTCACAATCGATATCGCACCTTCCCACCAGTGATCGATGCCGATCAGCAGCATTGCCGGATTGAATATGAAGACGAACGGCAGGATGGCCGTGCGGAATGCGTAAACGGCGCCCTGCAAGCCAGTCTTGATCGGGTCCTCTCTGGAAATTGCTGCAGCGGCGAAAGATGCGAGGCCGACCGGCGGCGTGATGTCGGCCATGATGCCGAAGTAGAAGACGAACAGGTGCACCGCGATGAGCGGTATCGCAAGTCCGGCCTGCGCGCCGAGCTCGACGATCACCGGCGCCATCAGCGTCGCAACGAGGATGTAGTTTGCGGTCGTCGGGATGCCCATTCCCAGAATGAGGCTGACGACGGCAACCAGTATCAACATCAGCATCACGTTGCCGCCGGAGATGTACTCGACGAAGTCGGTCATCATCAAACCGAGGCCGGTGAGCGTCACAGTGCCAACCACGATGCCGGCCGTCGCCGTTGCAACGGCGATGCTGATCATGTTGCGTGCGCCGCGTGCCAGCCCGTCCATCAGGTCGGCGGCGCTTGCCCGCATAGCCTCGAGGATATCAGTCCGGCGGAACAGCGCGAGAAGTGGCTTGCGAGTAAGTGTGATCCCAATGATCGTCGAGCAGGCCCAGAAGGCTGACAATCCGGGCGACATCTGTTCGACCATCAAGCACCAGAGCAGCACGAACAGCGGCAGCAGGAAGTCGAGTCCGGTGCGCGTGACGTGCCAGGCGCGCGGAAGTCTGATCAGGGGCGAATTGGGATCATCAAGCTGGAGGTCCGGATGACGCGACGCGAACCAGACCGTCCCAACGTAAAGCAATGCACCCAGACCAGCGAGCGGCCAGCCGGCGTTGTCGCCAAAGGCCGCTTGTATGGCGATGACGCCGTAATAAAGCACACAGAGGGTGATGATAATGCTCGTGATGCCTATGCCGGTACGCAGCAGGCGGACCTTGGTTGGCACTTCCTCGCGGGGGAGCGGCTTGGCGCCAAGCTTTACCGCTTCCAGATGCACAATGTAGAGCAGCGCGATGTATGAGGCGACGGCAGGCACAAATGCATGCTTGACGATTTCCGAGTAGGGAATCCCGACGTATTCGACCATCAAGAAGGCAGCCGCACCCATCACGGGCGGCATGATTTGCCCATTTACGGATGAAGCAGCTTCAATCGCGCCAGCTTTTACGCCGGAAATGCCGGTCCGCTTCATGAGCGGAATTGTGAATATCCCAGTCGAAACGACATTCGAGACGGACGATCCCGAGACGACACCGTTCAGCGCCGATGACACGACGGCAACCTTGGCCGGGCCGCCACGCAGGTGACCGAGCAGAGCGACGGCGATTTGCGTCATCCAATTACCGGCGCCAACCTTGTCGAGCAGCGTTCCAAAGAGCACGAACAGGAAGACAAAGCTCGTCGAAACGCCAAGGGCCACCCCGTAAACGCCTTCGGTGACGAGCCACTGGTGGTTCAGGAATTTGCTGAGCGAGGCGCCCTTATGCTGGAGCACCTCGGGCATGTACGGTCCAATGAACGTGTACGTGATGAACAGGGTCGCAACGACGACCATGGGGAAGCCGAGGGAACGCCGCGTGGCTTCCAGCAATAAAAGTATTCCCGCGCCCGCTGTTACGAGATCGAACGTTGTTGGTTGGCCGGGGCGGAGTGCCAGCTCGCGATAGAAAAGGAACAGGTACGAGCCTGCGAACGCACCCGCCAGTGCCAAAATCCAATCGAGATATGGAATGCGCTGCCGCGGCGAAGACCTCAGCGCGGGATAGAACGTGTAGGCCAAAAAGAGTGCAAAACCGAGGTGGACCGAGCGTGCCTCGGTGTCATTAAGAATACCGACGCCGAAAATGAACGGCAGGGGAGACGCATACCAAAGCTGAAACAGCGACCAGGCAATCGCAACGCCCAGAAGCAGCTTGGCCGTCAGCCCGGCAGGCTCCCGACCGCCCGTGTCGGACTCTGCAACAAGCCTTTCGAGCTCTTCCAGCTCTGCTTGAGATTTCTGGTCGTCAGGCATTGCAGAATCCGATGCGGTCTTCATGTTCAGCCTACGCCTTTATAGCATCCGACCGGAGGCGCAAAGAGTGCGAACTCCGGTCGGACAGCTAACCTGGACTGCGTCTTATTTCACCCAGCCTTTTTCCTTGTAATATTTGAGCGCCCCGTCATGAAGCGGCGCCGAAAGGCCGTCCTTGATCATCTTCTCCGGCTCCAGATTGGCAAAGGCCGGATGCAGCCTCTTGAACTCGTCGAAGTTCTCGAACACTGCCTTCACGAGTTGATAGACGACTTCCTCCGAAGTGGACGTCGAGGTGACGAGCGTAGCGAGCACACCATACGTCTCAATATCGTCGGGGTTGCCCTTATAAAGCCCGCCAGGGATTATCGCCTTCGCGAAATAGGGGTGCTCCTCAACCAGCTTGTCGATAACCGGCCCCTTCAACGGAATGAGCTTCGCATTGCAGGTGGTCACAGGATCCTGAATATTCGCCGACGGATGGCCGACGGCATAGAAGAACCCGTCGATCTTGTTGTCGCAAAGTGCCGGGCCATGCTCGTCCGCCTTCAACTCGGAGGCGAGCGAAAAGTCGTTGATGGTCCAGCCCATCGCGGCGAGGAGCTGCTCCATCGAGGCGCGCGTGCCGGAGCCAGGATTGCCGATGTTGAAGCGCTTGCCCTTCAGATCCTCAAACGAATTGATGTTCGCTTCCCGCCTGGTGAGCACGGTGAATGGCTCGGGATGAACCGAGAATACGGCCCGCAACTCGTTGAACGCGCCGTCTTTCTCAAACGGGCCGATGCCTTTCAGGGGGTTGTAATTGGCCTTCTACTGCACCATGCCGAAGTCGAGGTCTCCGGTGCGGATCGCATTGACATTGTAGGCCGAGCCGCCGGTGCTCTCGACGGAGCAACGAATGCCGTGCGATTTGCGATCCTTGTTGAGCAAGCGGCAGATGGCGCCTCCGGCGGCATAATAGACGCCCGTAACGCCTCCCGTGCCGATGGTTATGAAATTCTGCTGGGCCACAGCAGGACCGGCCAGGAGACCGATCGCAGATAGGGCGATTGCAAATAGACTCGCTCGTTTCATCCAGATCCTCCCTGGTTGATGGAAGTGAAACCTATTTCACCGGTAACGATTGCAGCGCCGCGTCCACAGCATCGCCGAAACGGTCTACGATCTCGTCGATATCACGGCTCGTAACGATGAACGGCGGCGCGAGCATATTGTGATCTCCGTACTTGCCATCGATCGTGCCTGGCATGGCGTAGCATGCCAATCCGCGGGCCATGGCCTCCTGCTTCACCCGCGCATGCACGGCGAGTGCAGGATCGAAGGGGGCCTTCGTTGAGCGATCGCGAACGTATTCAACGGCCCAGAACAGGCCGCGCCCGCGAATGTCGCCAACATGGTGATGATTGGCGAAACGCTCCCTGAGCCTTCGCTCCAGACGTTCGCCTTGTTGCCGGACGTTGTCGAGCAAATTTTCGCGCTGGATCGTCTCTTGCACGGCAAGCGCCGCGGCACAGGCAACGGGGTGCCCCATGTAGGTATGGCCGTGCTGGAAGAAGCCGCTGCCATCGCGAAACGCCGCATAAATCTCCTCCGAGAGCAGGACGGCACCGATGGGCTGATATCCCGCTCCCAACCCTTTCGCGATGGCGATGAGATCAGGCGCGATACCCTCCTGCTCGCAAGCATAAAGTGTGCCTGTGCGGCCCATGCCGCACATCACCTCGTCCAGTATCAGGAGAACGCCGTAGCGGTTGCAAATTTCCCGGACCTGCCGGAAATAGCCCGGCGGCGCCGTCGTGCAACCCTGTGTCGCCCCGCCCACGGTTTCCGCAACGAAGGCGATGACCGTCTCCGGCCCGAGCCTTTGGAGCGTGCTTTCCAGCTCCGCTGCGAGCCGCTGACCGTAAGCTTCGAGTGTCTCGCCCTCCTGCAACTCACGATAGGCATAAGGCGGGGATACATGATGGCTCTCGAAGAGCATCGGAGCGAATTGCTGCCGGCGCCACAAGTTGCCGCCGACCGCCAGCGCTCCCAGCGTATTGCCGTGGTAGCTCTGCCGGCGCGCGATGAAATGCCGGCGCTGCGGCTGTCCGCGCTCCACGAAATATTGGCGCGCCATCTTGAGCGCCGCCTCGATGGCCTCGGAGCCGCCGGAGACGAAATAGACATGCGAGAGCCCCGCGGGAGCATGCTCGATCAGGTGATCCGCAAGCCGCTCGGCCACATCCGTCGTGAAGAATGAGGTGTGCGCATAGGCCAGCCGATCAAGCTGGGCCTTGATAGCCTCCGTGACTGCCGGGTGGCCATGCCCGAGGCACGACACGGCCGCACCAGACGAAGCGTCGATATAAGCCTTGCCGTTGCTATCGAAAATTTCGATACCACGGCCACCGACCGCTATGGGTAAGTCCCCATGAATGCGCCGGTGCAGTATTCGGGTTTTCATGACCTACGTCGCCTCGCTGATTGGGAATTGGTGTAGACGCCTAGCCGGTCCAGCAGCTCCTCGGCCCGGGCTATTGCATCAATGGTGCGCTGCCCGCGTCTGGCTGCGACCAGCGCTGCCAGGCATTCGACGACAAGGAACGCCGGCGTCATCGTGTGCAGAAACGACGGCGTCTCGGTGGGTACGATGATCGTAACGCTCGCGTTCCTGGCGATGGGCGATGTACGGCTGTCCGTCAGCGCAATAATGCGTGTTCCGCGTTCTCCTGCGAAGGCCACCGCCTCGACCGTCGTCTTGGTATAAGGAGCAATCGTCAGCGCGACGAGAGCATCGGCGGGCGTCAGGTCCACCAAGGCATCAAGGCCAATGCCGCCAGCCAGATCGAGAAGCCGCGTTTTTTCGCCGATCAGGGAAAGCAGATAGGCTCCCAGATGCATCGGCGCGAAGCCTGAACGCGCACCGACCCAGTAGGCTCGCTCGCACTGCTGCAGAATGTCGGCGGCCTGAACAATGGCGGCCTGGGTTTCAGGCTCGGACAGCGCCCTTAGATGCGCTGAAATGACGGCCAGGGTGTCGGCGAGAAGTGCGCTGTCTCCATCAAGATCCCGACGCGCCGTCAGCCCCTCGGCGCGCTCACGAAACGGCACCGCACGAGCCCGCACAGCATCAGCAAACAGCTCACGAAGGCCGCCGAAGCCATCGTACCCGAGGCGCTGGGCCAGTCTGGTCATTGTTGCGGGAGCCACGGCCGCGCGCCGCGCAACTTCGCGCATGGAAAGAAATGCGACGTCGTCGCGATGGTCGAGCAGCCAGCGAGCCGCCGTCTGGAGCTGCGGTGGCAAGTCGTCGAATGCCGACAACAACCGATCTTCGACCGACGTCATCCTCATGCTTGAACTAAACCATCGCGTTCACATTTTTGCAACAATCGTTTCAATGTCCGGTCATCGGATCGGAACGTTTCATCTCGGTGGAGAAGACATTGCCGCGACTGGAAGCCACTGGTCCGGCGCGCAAGCCCTGCTAATCTCGACTTCTGCGCGAAGGAGGCGCTCCTGGCGCTCAGGAGCAGACGTTCATGGATTTCATTTTCATGCTCACGCACGGGGACCGCACGGTGGGGGCCCCGCTCGATGTGCTCGAGTCGATCCGGTCGCTCGGACTTCGCCATATCGGCTTCAAGGACGTCGGCCTCCGGACCTCGATGATCCGAGAGCTCGTGGCAGCCATCCGGCGCTCCGGTGCACTGGCTTACATGGAGATCGTCTCGACCGAGCCTGAGGACTGCCTTCGCGCGGCCCGGCTTGCCCGCAATGTCGGAGTAGACAGGCTCCTTGGAGGAACGCAGGTCGAGGAGATCTTGTCGATCCTGGAGGGCAGCGAGACCGCTTATTTCCCCTTTCCAGGCCGGCCGATCGGCCACCCCACCCGGCTTAGTGGAACGCCCGCCGAAGTCGAAGCGCAAAGCCGCGCGTTTTCTGCCCTGGGGTGCCCCGGCGCCGACCTCCTTGCGTACCGCGCGATCGATGCCGATCCGCTCGACCTTGTTGCCGCCGCGCGGCGTGGACTAGGCTGCGACGGATACCTGATCGTGGCTGGCTCGATCCGATCACCTGCACAGATCCGGGCTCTGGCAGAAGCTGGTGCGAATGCGTTTACCGTTGGCACAGCTGTTTTCGAACGGACATTCAGGCCCGATTCGCTGTCCCTTGCGGATCAGATCGCCGCCATTCTGGACGCCTGCAGCGAAACGAGCACTGCGCAAATGAATGAGAACAAACTGAAAAACTGAACTAGAAGCAATTTTCAGTTTCTGCGCCGCTCCGGGAAAAGCCGAAATTTGCGCGGCTGGCAACAGCCTGTGTGCCGAAACTCATCGCGTCGCCGCCGGTTGACCTCGGAAC
>QGVC01000206.1 GCA_003242645.1 Pseudomonadota bacterium | reverse complement strand
TAAGTTGTTTAAAAGAGACGGTTCCTCTCATCGCCTGTCCCTGCGCACTCGGCCTCGCCACGCCCATGTCGGTGATGGTCGGCGTCGGCCGCGGCGCGCAAAGCGGCGTGCTGATCAAGAATGCCGAGGCGCTGGAGCGCTTCGAAAAGGTCGACACGATCGTCATCGACAAGACGGGCACACTGACCGAGGGCCGGCCGAAGGTAACGGCCATTCGGCCGGCTGCTGGCTTTGATGAAGCGGAGCTGCTGCGCCTTGCGGCCAGTGTCGAGCGCGGCAGTGAACATCCGCTCGCCGCCGCGATTGTTGCCGCCGCGGAGGAGCGCGGGCTGGCGCTGAGTCCGGTGAGCGATTTCGATTCACCCGTCGGTAAGGGCGTGATCGGCACGGTGGACGGCCACCGCATCGTCATCGGCAATCGCCAGATCATGCGAGAGGCTGGCATCGACATTGAATCCCTCGCTGGCATTGCCGAAACGTTGCGCCAGGACGGGGCCACCGCCATTCAGATTGCCATCGATGGCAAGCCAGCGGGCGTTATCGGCATTGCTGACCCGATCAAGCCCACGACGCCGTCAGCAATCGCGGCACTCAAGCAGTTGGGCCTTCGTGTCGTCATGCTGACCGGCGACAACGTCACCACCGCCCGGGCGGTCGCGCGAAAGCTCGGTATCGACGAGGTCGAGGCCGAGGTGCTGCCGGAGGATAAAAGCAAGGTTGTCGAGCGCTTGCGTGCCGAAGGCAGCGTAGTAGCTATGGCGGGTGACGGCATCAACGACGCACCGGCTCTTGCCGCAGCGGATGTTGGAATTGCCATGGGCACTGGAACGGACGTGGCCATGGAAAGCGCCGGAGTAACGCTCGTCAAAGGCGACCTCACGGGCATCGTCCGCGCCCGACATCTTTCCAGTGCCGCAATGCGCAATATCCGGCAAAACCTGTTTTTTGCGTTCATTTACAACGCACTTGGTGTGCCGGTCGCGGCGGGCATTCTTTATCCGGCCTTTGGAATTCTGCTGTCGCCAATCATCGCGGCGGCCGCGATGTCGCTATCGTCCGTGAGCGTGATCGCCAACGCGCTGCGGCTCAGCCGGATTGATCTTGGGCAGCCAGAAGCTGCAGCTCCTCATTCTTCCGGCTGACAAGCGCTTCGAGCATCTTGACGATGCGGTCCGGGTTCGCCGGCTTGTAGACGACCGGGGCCGACTTCCAGGGGACGTTGTTGGGCGTGCCGTGGCCCGTATGGATGATGAAGGGAATTCCCCGCTCGTGGAGAAAAGCAGCCAGCGGCGTTGCCTCCTCTCGTCCGAGGCAATAATCGATCACAGCTGCCGCCAGGTTCGTCTCCTGCGCAAGGGCAAGTGCCGACTGCAAAGTGCTGGCAGGCCCTACAACAATTGCGCCGGTTTCAGAAAGCGCCAGCTCCAAATCCCACGCGAGCAGCGGTTCATCCTCGACAAGCAGAACACAACGTCCTGACAAAGTGGAATTCATCATGCCCCCAAAACGGATTATCCGGGCTCAAAGTTCCGCATTCATTTGAATTTGCCGCGCCCAGCGAATGAACTTGGCCTGCTCGTCGCCAAGCAGCATTCGACCTTAGTATAAATGTCCCTGCTTTTCTGGACCTTGCGGTTGGGTCAATGATCGTCGTTCACGACAGCAGCGCCGAGAATGTGGGTGATCGTTTTGCCATCCTCTGCAAAAGGTAGCAGTAGACGTTCGAATTCGAGCCGCTTCCCATTCGCGCGCATGCGGGCCCAATCATAACAAGGTTGCCGGGCTACGATGATGCAGTCGTGATACGACTCGAGCGAACCGAGTATTTCTTCCCCACCGGACCTTAACCCCTCTCCCTTATCCGGGCGGCCGAATTGAGCGAGTGCTCTCCCGATGTAGAGGTAGCGAAAAAAGGCTGTGTTTTGCGCAGGCTCGAGTGCAACAAGGAAAAGGCGGTCGGCTTCACCAGATCTGTCGATGTCGATCGCGCTCGGCGGCGGATATGAGCCACTGCGGCTACTGAGCGTTAGCCATTTTCGGTAAATCGCCAGTAGCTCGCTGGCCATGCCTTCAGGCAAAAAGTCGATTGGCGCATCCTCAGACGCGATAGACGTTGCAGGGACATCTAGTCTCCACACAATTCCGTCCTTCCGCCAGTCGATGCGTGCCTCACCTTCGAGGGTGCGCCCAATCATTGCTTCGATCACGGTATGGCCAAAGCCACGCCGATTTGGCACCGTTACTTTTGGTCCGCCCGCTTCCTCCCACGACATGAGAAAACGGCGATTCCCATCGCGCTCTCTGAGCCTCCAACGAATCTCGATTTGGCCTGTATCGACCGTGAGAGCGCCGTGTTTGGAGGCGTTGGTCGCAAGCTCATGGAGTGCGAGGCCGATATTCTGCGCGGCGCTGGGATTCAGCGACAGAGTTGGCCCGGAAAGGAGAAGCCCCTGCTCCGAACGGTCGACGAACGGCGCGATGTGTGCGCGTACGAGATCCGAAACGGGCACGCCGCGCCAGTCGCGCTTGACGAGCAAATCGTGAGACTGCGCTAAGCCTCGGACGCGAGAGGTAAACCGATCCTGGAAATCCCAAAGATTACGGCTCGTGCGTGCCGTCTGCCGTGCCATGGCCTGTATAACGGCCAGCAGATTTTTCGAGCGATGCGATAGCTCACGCATAATGAAGCGCGTGTGCTCCTCCCGACGCTTCTGCTCGGAAATGTCACGGAAGATGACGGAAACAGCGATAAGACGCCCGAACCCGTCGTACATGGGAGAGGCGCTGATCGAAACGGGAATTTCCCTACCATCTTTCCTCCGGCGGACGCCTTCGGTCGCGACGCGCTCACCAGCCTTGACGCGCTCGAATAATGTGGCCGAGCTCTCACCATCTGAATTGTCAGGCAGGAGTAGTTTGCGATCACGTCCGATTGCTTCTGCCGCGGTATATCCAAACATTCGTTCGGCGCCGGGATTCCAGCTGCGTATGCGGCCATCGATCGACCAGCTGATGATCGCATCCGTCGAGGACTCTACGATGGCGGCCAAGTGCGCCTCATCGAGCTGAGCGCGCCGCTGGTCCGTCACCTCGTCGCAAATCATACCCACGCCGACCACCGCGCCACCGGGTGATCGCAAAGGATAGAGTTGAATGATCCATGTGCGCTGAACGCCTGGTTTGGCCGGCGTCTCGGTGGAAAACTCAATTCCAGTTCTCGACTCGCCCGTTTCGAGAGTATGCCGAAAAAGCGGCTCGACAGCTGATCGGAATTCCGGAATGAGGTCCGACGCAAGTTGGCCGATATGCGCTTCCACCGGCAAGCCGGTCATCTCGGCCAAAACGCTATTGATGCGCTGGAAGCGAAATTCCCGATCGAGCAATGCCAATCCAATAGGTGCAGAGTTGTAGAGCGACTGCAGCTCGTTGAGCTGCTGGGCCGTCGTGTGAAGGAGCTGCTCGCGCTGGATTTCCGCCGTGCGAGCCGCGGTCACGTCCTGATCGATTCCGCGCGCGCGGATGGCACGGCCATTCGCATCAAGCTCGACAACGCCTTTTGAGCTGATCCACACCAGCTGGCCATCTGGCCGAAGCACCCGGAATTTCGCGGAGAATGGCCCACCTCGCTCGATCTGCTGCTGAACCCTGCTACGCAGGTTTTCCCGATCATCAGGGTGGACGAGGTTCAGCATTTCTTCCCAGCTCGGCGGCTCGCAGCGCTCTGATAAACCATAGAGCTCCAGCATCTCCGGAGACCACGACCACTTGCTGGTAGTGAAGTCGTACTCCCAGACCCCGGCCCCCACACCCGCAAGCGCCATGCGCAGCCGCTCCTCGTTGGCCCGAATGGCCTCCTCGGCGCGCTTGCGCTCAGTGACGTCGCGGGCGATGCTAAGAATTGTCTCTGGCTTACCCTTGGGGTCCCGCAACAGGCGGCTGCTGATTTCCCAAACGAGGTGCTGACCGGAATGCGCGGTTAGCTCGACTTCGAACCGCTCTTGACCTGAATTCTCGGAATTTTGCGACAACTTCTCATAGGTAATTGGCAGGTCGCCACGGATCAGGCTGCTAATGGACCGGCCGATTAGCTCACCTTCCGTAAAGCCCAAAGCTTTGTATCCGGCTGCATTGCAGCTCAAGAACCGACCATCGAGATCTGTCGTGTAAATTATATCGTTCGCGGCCTCGACCAGCGTCCGGTAACGCTCTTTGCTGGCCTCGAGCTGGCGGATCGACTCGACGAGCGCCACGCCAACCCGGTTCACCTCGGCCAAACCGGTCTGCGAAAAGCGGTGCTCCCCACCCTCAAGCGGGATGCTTGCCAAATGATGAATCGGCTGCGCGATGCGCCGAGCAAAAATGTACGCAAGGAAAATCGAAAGAGTCGTGAGCGCGACAGCCAGCAATGCAAAGGTGGTCCAGCCACGACGTGACATTGCGGCCAATTCGTCGCCCAAAACGGTCGCCGCCACAATCCAGCCGGTCAGAGGCGCGAGAGCAACAACCGTTACGGTCTCACCAGATGTATCATTGGTCTCCCAGCGGATCCGCGTGCCTGCTTGCGCTTGCTCCAGCATTGGGGGTGGAAGGTCTTTACCGACGTACTCCGCGTGCTGGTGCGAGCGCGCGATAACTCGGCCCGAGCGATCCGCGACTTCGACAGTCCAATTCAGCTTTCCGAGGGTTTGATCGAGAAACGGCGTGAAAATTTCCGCTGGAACGGCAACCGTCAAAACGTAGGCTGTCTGCCCGCCGGAAATCACAGGTATGCGAACGCCGACGAGCGGCATCCTGGCCGCAGCGTAAAGCAGATTGGTGACCTGCGGCTTCCCTGTCTCGATCACTTCGCGAATACGCTCCCCATCACCTTCGGGAAGAGGATTTCCGGCGGGAAATGTCGTGTTAAGGATCTGGCGGCCGTCGCGATCAGTGAGAATGACGTACCACCCTTGCAACCCGAGCAATTGGCGCGCTTGCAATTCGAATGCTTCGAGATCTCCTGACTGCAGCAGGGGCGAGGCAGCAAGAGATTCGCCGACCCGCGTTATGGCCAACACTTCGCGATCGATGCCGCTGGCGATAGCGTCTACCGCCTGAATGAGCCGCAACTCGGTGCTGGTACGCTCGGCCGAGAACAGACTCCACAAAGCCAGGCTCCCCAACACCATTCCCGGCAAGAGGATGGCAAGGCACAGCGCGAGCAGATGTGAAGACAGGGACCACGCCGTCTCACCTATTCGGCGCACCTCTGTTTCACTCACAAAACCCTCCTGAAAGCTGGCACTCGGAGCGCATACAGACAATCTGACTTCTGCATCTTTGGTTCCGAATGAATGACTTAAGCGGTTTACGACGTCCGTCTTGATCGGAACTCGCGAAGGGCTGCCGACGTTCAAGGGTCGACAAGACGCACCGCCGTCAGGAGACGAACATGGACCCGCACTCCCCTGCCGGACACTCTGAGAGCAGAGGTGCCGGCGACATCAGCCATAGGCTCGAGGAGCTCCGAGCTGAACTGGCGCGGCTCAGTGATCAGGTCCAAAAGTACTTGGTTAACAAAGCCGACGACGTGCGGCGGAGCGCTGTCGAGACAACGGCTGAAGTCGAGGGAGTCGTGCGCAGCTATCCGCTCCCTTCCTTAGGTGTCGCGTTCGGTGTCGGCCTCGTACTCGGTCTCATGCTCCGAGGCGGAAACTCGCAGCGTAGGGACCTCGCCCGTCTGTCGCGGCGGGATTTCGAGCGGCTGGCTTCGGCAATGCGCGGTAGCTTCACGACACCCTCGGTCCCGGGGGTGCATTTCGCGTCTGCCAACGGCGGAGACACGGCTCTTCTGGAAAGGCTCGCGGGGGCCTTGTCGGGCCTGATCGAAGCCTCCCGGTCCACGGCCGCCTCTGTCGGTTCAGCTGGAGAACGGGTTGCAAGGAGCGTAGCAGCCGCTGGAGGAAAGACAGCCCGCGCCGTCGCCGATCGACTCTCCCACGTGGCAAGTTGAGAAGATCCGAGACGCTAGCCTTTCAAGAAGACATCGTGACCAGCTGCTGAGCGAAGTAGAGCTCGCCGCGAGATTCCCCTGGTGGAAGGCAACCCTGGCCCCTGGTTCGTCCAGTCCAGCAACGCCTTACTCGGAGGCGCGATGGCGGGCCCATCACCTGTTCGTGCCGACTGAATTCGCTTGCCGCCTGGTTCCTATCCGCTGTTTGGGACAGATGGCAGCCGACGGCTGGTGAAATCTCCCGTCGATAGCTCTTTGGTGGGAAAACCCTCCGCGTGGAGCGGCCATCTGGGGCTACGAAATGGTCGATGATTGAGGGGAACGCGGCCTACGTGCCGCTGGCTGGGGCGGGAGGATTCGAACCTCCGCATGGCGGAACCAAAATCCGCTGCCTTACCACTTGGCTACGCCCCACCGCAGGGACCGGCTCTACTAGGAATCTCAGATGCTTGCAAGGTGCTGAATAGTATATCGGAGTGAGGCGGCTTTGGGTTAAGTGCGAGAAAACACAATCGATTTACGACACCAAGGCCCCCAACCCCTCTTTAACAAACA
>QGVC01000650.1 GCA_003242645.1 Pseudomonadota bacterium | reverse complement strand
TCCGAAGCGCAGGCCGCCACGATCGAGTACGTCCTGGATCAGAAGCGTCGCGAGCGACCCGACCTAGACAGGTTCTTTTCTGAGGATCGGCTCAGCGGGTTCTTTGTGAAAAACCTCGAGAATGTCCAAGGCGATGAGCGAGACATCATGATCTTCTCGATCGGCTACGGCCCTGACGAAATGGGGAAGATCACCATGAACTTCGGCCCGCTCAATAAGGAGGGCGGCCACCGTCGACTCAACGTTGCTATCACCCGAGCTCGTCGGCGAGTCGAAGTCGTTTCGTCTTTGCGTGCTTCCGATTTCCAGCCCACCAACAGCATGGGCGTGCGCCATCTGCATCGATATCTGGAGTTCGCCGAGCGGGGTATGAGCGCACTCGCATTGGACATCTCCGACGACCGTCGCGACGCCGAGAGTCCGTTCGAAGAAGAAGTGCTTCGGCTCGTCACATCTTGGGGATTCCTAGCGCAGCCGCAAGTGGGTGTAGCGGATTATCGAATCGACATCGGTGTCCGTGACCCTGCGAGACCGGGACGATACATACTCGGTATCGAGTGCGATGGGGCGATGTATCACTCATCGAAGGTTGCGCGTGATCGTGATCGACTGCGACAGCAGGTTTTGGAAAGGCTCGGTTGGCAAATCTACCGAATATGGGGAACTGCCTGGTATCGGAATCGAGCCAATGAGGCAGCGCGTCTTCGAGAAGCGATCGAGAGCGCGATGCGGGGCGAGTATCACAAATCCCGACGCAATCCGGCGACGAAGATCGAGGTCCAGTACGAGGAGCTCGACTTCGAACAGCCCCCAGGCTGGGCGCAGGAATATGTGGTCTGCAAACCTCGGGCGCGGAGTTTCTACAGCATGACGGATCCGGCTGCTCGTCGCTACCTCGAGGAAGGGATCGAGCAAATAGTTGCAGTTGAGGGGCCGATCCACATCGATCTCGCCCTCCGTCGACTACGGACGGCCTGGGGCGCCGGGCGCGCCGGCAACCAAATCAGAAGTTCCTTCGAATCAGCCCTTCTAGCAGTCTCAGACCGCGGAGCCGTGAAGCTGGATCGCTACAGGTTCTTGTGGCCGCCACAGATGGGAACCCCGCCAGTTCGCTATCCCTCCGGAGATCCAGAAAGCATACGTAGGATCGAGTTTGTCGCTCGGGAGGAGCTAGATCTCGCTCTACTCCGGTTCATCCAGGATGCACGCCGAATCGAGGAGGACGACCTGACCTTCTCAGTTGCTCGTCTCTTCGGATGGCATAGGCGTGGACCGGAGATCTCCCAGGGTCTCGATGACAGCGTCCGACGCCTACTCGACTCCGGGAAGGTGCGCCGAGACGGTGGTTATCTGGTCGCAGTCGACGACGAGCCGATATCTCAGGTGTCGCAATGACGAGGCCGATTAGAGCTTCTAGCCGCCGCCTAGTCGAATGTCTCGGAGCTTCGGTGAGGGCAGGATGGACAAGCTTCCCCAGATAGAGGACCTCTACTACGTCGTTCTGCAAGCATTGTCTGCCTTCGAAGAAGCCGTGCCTTACAGGCGCATGGATGACGAAGCGATCCGGATCCTCGATCTGGATATCCACCACACGGATCTCGAATCGCGTCTCCGCGAACGCCTGGGATTCGCCCGATCTGCGTTGAAACGAATAGGCGCGGTCGACAATGCGCAGCGGGGTTTCTGGGAGATAACGTGAACAGCACCCGGTTCGTTGGACAGCGTTCGTGTCTGTTTCATGCTGCCACCTCGCCTTGGGTTGAGGTGAATGCTTCTCGTGGGGTCTTGTGGCCGTGGCGTTGGATGAGCCATTCGTTGTTGT
>QGVC01000649.1 GCA_003242645.1 Pseudomonadota bacterium | reverse complement strand
ATTGGCGCGGGAGGTCGCTCGCCACTTCGGCGCACTTCCGGCTTTACGGGGTCCGCGTCACTCTCACCTTCGTGTCGATGTCAGCCTGGTTCTCGGCGCTGGCGTACATCCCGTTTGGTGAGCTGACGGCGATCGGGTTCCTCGCCCCCTTGTTCGCAACGATCTTCGCCGTGCTCTGGCTCGGGGAGGTGGTGCACATACGGCGCTGGACGGCGCTGGCCATCGGGTTCATCGGTGCGCTCATCATCTTGCGGCCAGATACCACGGGCTTCGGGCTCGGCCAGCTCTTGGCGCTGACCTCCGCGATGACTTTGGGGATCGTCGGTCCGCTGCTCAAGCAGATGTCAGCATACGACGATCCCGATAAGATCGTCTTCATCACCAATCTGTGGTCGACGCCGGCTTCGCTCATTCCAGCGCTGTTCGTCTGGCAATGGCCGCCGCTGGCTCTGTGGCCTTACCTTGTTGGACTTGGGGTATGTGCAGTCCTGGGTCACATCGCCCTGATGCGCGGGTTCGCGTCGACCGACGCGTCGCTGGTCTTCACCTTCGAGTTCTCGCGCATGCCGTTTTCCGTCCTGGCGGGATACCTGCTTTTTGGCGAGACCATCGACCTGTGGACCTGGGTCGGCGCACTCATCATCTTCACCTCCGCCGTGTATGTGACCCGCCGGGAGGCACAGCTTGCCCGTCATCGGCAACGCGCCGAACAGCAGACCCCTTCTAATCCTGAGCCGCAACCCGGTGGGATGAATGTTCATTCTGGGCAGAGCGCCATCTCTGCTCAGGGCAGCCAATCCGGTGACGCGGCGGGAACCGGCCGACCCTCGCTCGGTTGATCCAAATTAAACGACACCCGGCCGCGGGCCTGTACGGATTCGTCAAGCTGCCGCTTGGATGAAACACTGATCATCCGCGGCATGACTTGGATCGAGCTGCGAGCCGGCCCGAAATGGAGGGAGTCATGGACAGTTTCGGCACTGCATCCGAGCTTCAGGTCGGTGGCAAGACTTACCGCTACTTCAGCCTTGCCAAGCTGAAACAGCAAGGCTTCGAGATCGATCGGCTTCCTTACTCGCTGCGAATTCTTCTCGAGAACTTGCTCCGGAACGAGAACGGCTCGAGCGTTGAAAAGGCCGATATCGAAGCGCTGGCCACGTGGAAGCCTCAGGCAAAAGGCCAGAAAGAGATCGCCTTCACGCCGGCGCGCGTGCTGATGCAGGACTTCACCGGCGTGCCGGCCATCGTCGACTTGGCGGCCATGCGGGACGCCATGGCGCGGCTCGGCGGCGACCCAGCCAAGATCAATCCGTTGCAGCCGCTGGAGCTGGTCATCGACCACTCGATCCAGGCGGATGTCTTCGGTCGCCCGGATGCGATGAAGCTCAATACGGAGCTTGATTACGCGCGCAACGGCGAGCGGTACGCTTTTCTCAAGTGGGGCCAGCAAGCCTTCCGCAACTTCAAGGTCAGCCCGCCGAACGGCGGCATCTGCCACCAGGTGAACATGGAATACTTGGCACGCGTCGTCTTCGGCGCGCGCGAGGGCGACGTGCCTCCGGGGACGGAGAAGCCGCTGGCCTATCCGGATACGCTAGTGGGCACGGACTCACATACGCCGATGGTCAACGGCCTCGGCGTGCTCGGCTGGGGTGTCGGCGGCATCGAGGCCGAGGCAGCGATGCTGGGCCAGCCAATCTCGATGCTTATTCCAGATGTCATCGGCTTCCGCCTTCACGGCGAGCTGCGGGAAGGCGCTACAGCGACGGACCTCGTGCTGACGGTACGCCGAAGCCTCGCGAGAAAGGGCTCGGCGGGTGTTT
>QGVC01000648.1 GCA_003242645.1 Pseudomonadota bacterium | reverse complement strand
TCGTGAAGATCGACGGACAGGTCAAGGTGCCGGGCGAGTATCCGCTGGAACCCGGCATGACCGTGAGCGATCTCATCCGCGCGGGCGGCGGCCTGAGCGATGCCGCCTACCGGGGCAAGGCGGAGCTCGCCCGCTACACGGTGGTGGACGGCGAATCGCGTCGGACCGAGCTGATCGAGATCGATCTGGCCGCGGTGCTCGCCGGTGACCCGGCTGCCGACGTTCCTCTGCAGCCGTTCGACTATCTCTCCATCAAGGAAGTCCCGGACTGGGACAGTCAGGAGCAGGTCACGCTGCGCGGCGAGGTGCGCTTCCCCGGGGTCTATCCCATCAAACGCGGCGAGACCCTCCGGTCGGTCATCGAGCGGGCAGGGGGGCTGACCGAATTCGCGTTCCCGCAGGGCGCCGTGTTCACGCGTCGCGATCTCAAGCAGCGCGAGCAGGAGCAGCTCGACATTCTCGCGGAGAGGCTGCAGAGCGATCTGGCCGTTCTGGCGCTCCAGGGCGCCGCGGCGAATCAGTCGCAGGCCGCTACGGCCATGCAGGTCGGTCAGCAACTGCTGAGTCAGCTCCGCGCCAGCGAAGCGGTGGGACGCCTGGTCATCGATCTCGAGCGCACGCTCAAGGCCCCGCCCGGCTCTCCGGCGGACGTGGTCCTGCGTGATGGCGACGAGCTGCTCGTACCCAAGTTCAGGCAGGAAGTGACGGTCATCGGCGAGGTGCAGAACGAGACGTCGCACCTCTACAACCCCGAGCTCAGCAGAGACGATTACATCGCGCTCAGCGGCGGTATGACGCGCAGAGCGGATCGCGGAAAGATCTACGTCGTGCGTGCGAACGGCAGCGTGGTCACCAGCGACGGAAACAGATGGTTCCGCCGTACCGGGATCGATGACATTCAGCCCGGCGACACGATCGTAGTGCCGCTCGACACGGAGCGCATGCCGGCCCTGCCGTTCTGGCAGTCGGTGACGCAGATCATCTACAATCTGGCGATCGCTGCGGCGGCGGTGAATTCGTTCTGACAGAGACTCCACAATGAACGTAAGTCCAGCCGTAGAGAGATATCCCGCGGATGGTGACGAGATCTCGCTGGTAGAAATTGTCAGGATGGCCTGGAGGCGTCGATACCTCCTGATGGCTATTGTCTCGATTTCTACGGCTGTGGGTATCGCATATGCCGTTTTCAGCACGCCCATCTACCGCGTTACCGTCACTATGGTGTTACGGAGCGCGGAAGATTCCGCGTCAGGTGTGCAAGCTATTCTGGGTCAGCTTGGCGTCGTCGGGGGAATGGCTTCCGGATTTTTTGGTCTCGATAGTTCGTCAAATGCGGAAGAGGCTCTCGCCTGGCTTGCTAGCCGACAGTTTGGGGAGCGATTCATCGAATCTGAGGGCATGCTCCGGGCGTTGTTCCCACGTAAATGGGACTCCAGCAGAAATGCTTGGCGGTCAGATCTAAGACCGGAGGAAATCCCGACATTAGAGGATGCGTGGAGAATATTCGACAAACGTATCCGCCGGATCGAGCGTAACAGGCGAACTGGGCTCGTGACCTTGAGCGTCAGTTGGAGCAATGGTGATGAGGCGGCGCGCTGGGCGAACCTCATGGTGAAGAAGGCGAATGAGGAGCTTCGTCAACGCGCGATCCAAGAAGCGGATGCGAGTCTCAAGTATCTCCAGCGGGAACTAGATCGCAACACGGCCGTCGAACTGCAGCAAGCTATCTATCGGCTGATGGAAGCGCAGATTAAGCGCAAGGTCTTGGCAAACTCCAGACCCGATTTCATCTTTTCGGTTATCACTCCTCCAAAGGCCCGGAGAAAA
>QGVC01000008.1 GCA_003242645.1 Pseudomonadota bacterium | reverse complement strand
GTAAAACGCGACTCGGCGGCCCGGCCCCGCCCCCGCCGGCACTTCGCGCTCAAGGAGCGGCTTCACGACGGCAAATCTGCTGGTTACCCTTTCCGCTCCCCTGCGGAAGCTGACCAAGAGCACCGGCTCCGGCGAGCCTCTCTGGTAGGCACGAGTCAGCTCGTAGTGATCCTTGGGGCGTACACCCGGCTCGCGCCAGGCAAACACCGGCGTTGGCTGATCGCGCATGTAATAAAGCAGCTCGGCCGCGATCGCCCGGTCGTCCGCAATCACGGCGCCGAACGGCCGGCCGGATTGGCGCGCTTCCGCCAGCACCGTGGCAGTCTCCTCCGCAATAGCCCGCCAGCCCAGGGTCCGCGCAAAGGGGTCGCCGCCAACAGGCAGACGGAAGGAGCCGGCTGTCGCCGTCGCAATCCCAATCCCTAAGAGAATCGCTGCGTGCAGCGCGAGCGAGCCCTTGAACCAACGCCACGCTCCCTCTCGGAGCATGGTCGCCGTTACGAGCACAGTGGCAGACACGTAGCTCACAGCGGCCCAGTTCGCATGCGCTCGCGAAAGAAAGGCCTGCACGGTAACGAGTACAATCACAGGCAGCGCAAACGCCAGCAACAAACGCTCGGGCTCTGGGAGCCCGTCCCTCCAGGCGCGCCAAGTGATCACCAGCAGCGAGCCGAAAAGAATCGGCCCAAACACGCCGAACTGCGCGCCGAAAAACTCCAACGCTTTCTCGGGATGAAAGAGCGTTCCGCTCCAGTTGGCGTTGTCGGCTGTATGGGCAAACGTGGCGAAGCTGTTCGCGGCGTTCCAGGCGAGGTTCGGCGCAATCAACAGCAGGCCGATGCTGAGGGCTGCATAGGTTCGGGCATCACGAAGCAGGCGGCGCTTTTCCGGCACCGCCACCATGTAGGCGGCCGCCGAAAGTAAGAAGTACACCATCGCGTACTTCGCATTGAACCCCAACCCGAGCGCCACACCCAGCAGCACCGCGGGCCACCAGCGATCGGAATCGAGGAGCCGCACGAAGGCATAAAGCCCAACGGCCCAAAAGAACAGCAGCGGCACGTCCGTCGAGATAATGCCCGCGGACAACGAAACGCCGGGCAGCGTCGCGAAGACCACGGCGGACCAGAACCCCATCCGCCGATCGTATAGCCGCGCGCCCACAGCATAGATGGCCAATGCTGTTGCCGAGTGGATGATCGGCGACGGCAATCGGATACAGAACTCCGAGTGGCCGCAGGTCTCCGTCGCTAGGCGGATCACCCATGCGATCAGCGGCGGCTTGGAGTAGTAGCCGAAAGCCGGCTCCAGGCTCCACGACCAGTACTGAGCTTCGTCGAAGAACAGGTCGGTGGCGTTGAACGCCAAAGCGATGATGCGGACGAAAAGCAGTCCGCCGAGCACCACGACGAGTGTTGAGTACCAGGCCTCACCGGCCACCCGGTCGCTTTCAAGTCCGGGCTGCACCGTCATGGTCTGCCGCTCCCCCGTGATGTCTGCGAGCAGGCCGAGCAGCCCGCCGTTGCTCATTTACATGGTTGAGCGATGCTCGCAAACCCTGATACCTTCGGTCGAGCGCGCCTCAAAGGCACAACTTTGGTGCCATGGCCGCGACGACGGGGGCAACACATCGCTCATGCGCATCTCAGTGGTTATTCCTGCCCTCAATGAGGCCGGCAACATCGGACGCCTCATTGAGGAAACATATGCCACCGTCCCCGCTGACTATCTGGCGGAGGTTATCGTCGTCGATGACGCGAGCGAGGATGCCACGGGCGAAGAGGTCAAGGCACTGATTGCCTCCGGCCGCTGCCCAGGCTTGCGCTATCTCCGTCACGGCACCCGTGCCGGACAGAGCGCCGCGATGAGGACCGGCATTCTGGCCGCCTCGAGCCCGATCATCGCCACGATGGATGGCGACGGGCAAAACGATCCTCGCGACATTCCACGACTCCTCGCCCATCTGGCCCCGCCCGGAACCCCTGGCCCCGCACTGGTTGGTGGCGTGCGCACCCAGCGCAAGGCAGACGGCGCCAAGCGTCTTGCATCCAAGGCGGCGAACTGGATCAGAGATGCGGTGTTGCGCGATTCCTGCCCTGATACGGGCTGTGGGATAAAGGTCTACTGGCGGGAGGCCTTCCTTCGCCTGCCGTTCTTCACCAGCATGCACCGCTACCTGCCGGCGCTGTTCCTGACCTACGGCCACGAGGTCGCCTATGTGCCGGTCAACGATCGCCCGCGGCAGGCAGGCAAGTCCAAGTACAACAACATAAGCCGGGCATTGATCGGCCTTTATGATCTCTTTGGGGTAAGCTGGTTGCGCCGGCGCACCCGCGTTCCGGAGATCGTCGAGGACGTGCCAGAGGGACGTCACATCTCTGACATCGGCCGGTGGTTGAAATTGCGGAGTGACGGCCTGGTGCGCAAGACCGGCGACAACAGCTAAGCGGACATTTCAGGATCCGACGCGACGCATCGGGGGATCAATGGATTTTCTTGCATCTGCCGCCTCCAAGGCTGCGGCCTGGTGGACCTCCACTCCCACAGAGGAGAAGATTTGGCTGGCCGTTGGCTTCACGGCCCAGCTCATGTTCTCCATGCGCTTCATCGTGCAGTGGATCGCGAGCGAGCGCGCTCGCCGCTCCATCGTGCCCGAGACGTTCTGGTACTTCAGCTTAGCCGGCGGCGCCCTCCTCTTCGCGTACGCGGTCTACCGCCTCGACCCTGTGTTCATGTTGGGCCAGGGCATGGGCCTCTTCATCTATGCCCGCAACCTGCATCTCATCCTGCGGAGCAAGCGTCTCGCCGCGACACCCGATGGCGAGGTGGCGGGCAGTCAATCCTGACGCCACGGAGCCCCTTCACATCTGCGAATCCAATGCTATATATGCGTCACGTCAGGGCCGCCCTACTGGGCGGCTTTTGAATCGGACCGCAGCCGAGCCCCCGCTTGCTCGGCTTATCAGCGACATGTCTTCGTGACGCGGGGTGGAGCAGCCCGGTAGCTCGTCAGGCTCATAACCTGAAGGTCGCAGGTTCAAATCCTGCCCCCGCAACCATCTTAATGTGCAGTGCCTTCTCCTCCAGACATTTGTTCGGTTCCCTGTCTCACATTGGGGTCTGCGTCGAAAGGAAGGACAGCGACGGACGGCCGGTCGGGGAGCGCATAGGCCAGTGGCGAAGCTTCCACCCCACCGCTTGCTGTGATTTCGCTACCTGCGGCGTCGGCAACGAACTTTTCGGCTCGTCCGATTGGGCCGCGGTCTTCGTCGACCTGGCCTACGAAGCGAAAACCCTGGCGAGGGATGGCGCGAATCCAATGCTGCTTGTCGCCGTTGTTCCCAATTGCAGCGCGGGCCGAATTGATGCGGCTGGACAAGGTCGACTCGGAAACAACGCGGCCGCCGCAAACCTCTGACAAGAGATCATCTCTGCTGACGACGCGATCCCGATGGCGGATCAGATAAACAGCACGTCGAAAATCTGCGGCTCGACCGCCACCAGCTGACCGGCGAGCCTCGGCTCGCGGCGGTCGCAATCGATCGAGCACCCGCCAAACGTGCACAGCATCGGCGTTTTTTCTCGTAAGCGTCTAGAGACGTTCTAACCGAACAATCACGACCTTCTAGAACAAAAATCACGCTGCTCTCACAGCGCATTCCACCCTCCACCTCTAGGTTCGGTCTGTGGGCCGTTTGCTAGATCAGGAGGAAACAATGCGACGCGCTGCCCATTGGAGCATTCTTTCGCTTCTTTGTTTTTTTGGCATCCAACAAGGGCAGGCGCAGCCGGCTGCGTGCCTGGCTGACGACCTTTGCACGGTTGGAGAGGCGGCAACCGTCCCCGAAATGGTCGGTCAGTCGCCGCCACTCACGAATGTGGGCAACCTACTTAATTCGGAACGGTGTCCGGAGGCGCCTGTCGTTGTCGCGGCAGAGACTGCAGACGAGCGTCGGCTGGGGTGTTCTGCGGCCGCCGAGGCTATTCGCCGACTCGCCGTATGCGGCATAGCGCCACGCAAGCCTGTTCGGTTCCAAATCATGAGCGAGGTCCGGCATCCGTTCAGCGGCGCCATCTTCGGTCTCTTTGACACGAAGCAGGAGCGGGTGCTGGTCACTCAAGAAGCCAACGTCCCGACTCTCGTGGAGGGCACTCCGTATGCTGCGCTTCCGCAGCGCGATTTCTACAGAAGCCTCATCATCCACGAGGCGTTCATGCAGTCATGCATCAAAACTTGAGGCAGGCCGGCATTGAGCCAAGCAACCTATGAGTATCCCGCCTATGCGCTCCAGATCGAATCTCTTGCCCCAAGCGTGCGCGACCTGTTCCTACAGTCGTTCGGTCAACGAGCGATCAAGGTCAATTCGATATTCAGCGATTCCACCCTGCTTTTCGACCCGTACTTTTTTGCCGCGCGAGCCTATTTGCATTTCAAAGCTTCTGCCGACGGGTGCTCCATCCTTGCTGCGATTTTGGATGGCGAGGCTTCCTTCATTGCTCCGCCAATGTAGTCGCCTGGCGGGTTAAGTGGAGCATCATTGATTCCGGAGCCGATCCACAGCCGTCCTCCGTAAGAGCTGGCTTCTATTACCGACGGGGAGGTGAGCAGGCTGTGGCGTGCGAGCGATGCCTACTGCTAAACGCCATTTCGCGGCTCATATCCTATGTGCACCGCGCCGGGTGCGTCGTAGTGTGCCTCGTTATTTTGTCGGCCACTGGTAGGCACACGATCACTCGCGATTGAGTATAGAGCAGTCGATTGCCGGCTCTTGCCTCAGTTTCCGCCAAATATCATCGAGTGCGCCCTTATTCCGTAGACGATACGAGTCGGCCGGACACACCGGCGCGCTTAAGCTTGTCCACAGGACAGCACAATTTGTGCGCTACCTGAACCCGTCACCACACTCTTCGCAAGAAGAGCGGCAACAATAGTTGCCATACTAAACTCTGGCCAACCAGCGCCGACTGTTGGCCCAAGAGGATCACTACCTGAATTGTTCGCACTGACTCGAGATGAACACTCAAGCTTCCAAGGCGCCATATTCCCTGGATGGTGAACATTCCGGAGCAAGAGGGCGGAATGAATAATAGATGGCTAATCCATTGTGTGGCTCCAGCAGCAGTGCTCCTCGTTTTCTCCATTGCCGCCGAAGCGGATGATCCCTCTCCTAAGGATCCAAATGTAATCGCATCGTCCCACTCGGGGACATTGGCCACTTTCTCACAGGTCAACATCGACGCCTCAGTACCTGTCGTTCGCACCTCCGGTTACGAACGCCCCGGCGATGGCGGACAGGCGACGTATATCAGAGTCGACCGTGAACCGGCCCATTACGGCAAGTTCCAGTCGGCTGACGGCTCCTGGTGGGAATTGCGGGAGGATGTCGTTCGTCTCGAAATGTTTGGAGGAGGTGTGGATAAGGACGGAGAGGCGAACAATCGCGCTTTTGAGGCGGCACAAGATTATCTATCGGTCCGTACCCTGGGCCCGGTCGACGGGGCTGGTCCAACGATAGAATTTTCCTACGGAGATTACCGCTTTGCCCGAACAATAGAAATCAAGAGAGCCCTCCATATCAAGGGAAAAGGCGCCGGACACGGGCCGGTATCAGGCCAGAACACGAGGCTGCTGTTTCCCAAGGACACGACTGGAATCGTGGTTCACCGCCCTAACACGATCGCCGATACGGTCGAGACAAAAAACTCCACAGGAAACAGAGGGGCGGATAACTCCATCATCGAAAACCTGACCCTGGTGAGCGAACGGGGAGAAACACCGTTGCCTCCAGATTACAATCGAGATGCGATGCGGGGGCACGGAATCTGGCTGCGTGCGCGCGCAGTCATTCGAAATGTCTATGTCAACAATTTTCCTCGAAATGGCATCCATATCCGAGCTTCAGCTCGCGGCGCACCCCATACGGCAGGCAATGCAAACCTGTTCCTGCTCGAGAGGGTAAGCAGCTCCAATAACGGTTGGAACGGCGTCTACGTCGACGGCCCAGACGTCAATGCGGGGTTAGGCATTGGCGTCAACGCCACACATAACGGCCTATATGGAATTTTCGACTCCTCCTTCCTTGGAAACACCTGGATCGGCTGCCATACGGCAAGCAACAACAAGCACGGTCAGGTGCATTACAATGGCAAGCGATACCGCCTCGTGGCGGATGATGTGAACGCAGGGGCACGGACCGTCCCCGGCGCGGATGATTCCATATGGCGCTTTGTTCGCACCGGACGGCCACACCCAGCCTATCCCGATTGGAGCCCGCACAAGATCTATGTCCGCGGTGGTCCTTATCGATCGGATAACAGAAATGCGCGGAGTGTCTTTCTCGGCTGCTACTCGGAGGGGGATCAAGGCGGAAGCTACGTAATCTCTCCCTCCATCATCGTTGGTGGACTGTTCGGCATCAATGACGGAAATGCCGGCGTCTATACTTCAAATTCGATTTCCGCTGGCACGCGTGTCGATATCGAAGGACTGCGCATGGTCCTCGGAGAGCCGGGCAATGGTACAGCACTGAAATTTGAGCATCCTGGAACGAAGCCGCTTCGGTTTCGATTTAACGATGGCGCTTGGGAGCTCAACAGTGCCAATGCTTCTGACCGCCGTCTGCTCCGCTTCTCGACCGAGCTGACGCCCATCGACGCTGGTCGCGGCTCTCCTATCGGTCCCGGCTTTCCCATTGCGCCCCGCGGTCTTTTTCTGGGCAGTGGACCACGGATGATTACCTACGGCACCTCTCCACCCACTTCCGGTAAGTGGGGCAAAGGGGACATCGTATTCAATCAGAATCCAAGTCCGGGTGGCTATGCCGGTTGGATCTGCACGAAAGGTGGCACAGCCGGTGTCGATGCCGTTTTCAAAGGCTTCGGGCGAATTGAAGAATAAGGCCACCCCGTCAAACCTGAAGACACCTGGCTAGCCTGACTCCCGGAAGGCACTCGTTCTGTCTTCGCCAGGCCATCGAACTCATTACCCGCACGCACTCAGGGCGGACCGGAGCTCGGTGGCCTGCCAAGCCAAGGCTTTAGCCCGCGGGTTGGGCCCGATCGCTTGGGGAGAGGTGGGGCACAGTCTCCCCAGTTGCCGCGAAGGTGCGTGTCACCTCGCCCGCGTCATAGATGAACAACATAAGGACCGGCTCATCCCCAACATTGTGAAAACAATGCACCTCGCCTGCCGGGATATAGGCGATTTCCATAGGACCAAGGGGCACGCGCTTGCCTCCAAACTCGGCCTCGGCACGGCCCTGCAGAATGACGATTTGCTCATCGCAGTTGTGGTAATGAAGCGGGACGCTTTTGCCGACAGGTAGCGTCGTCGTCCCCGTAGTCACATCTGCCCCGCAAATCGCCTTATTGCAGAACAATCGCGTGACAACGCCGCCGCCGCGGTCGAACACCTCAATCGCGTCGGCATTCCGAACCATCGCGCGCTTTTGTTGCAAAGTAACACCCTCCCATTTCAAAGCGGATCCACGCCGCATGATGCTGCAATCGCGTTCAGCTTTTCCATCAACGGCGGTGCAATGGGAATACCTTCAGACATTCGTTGCTCACGAATGGAAAGGGCCCGCTCCCCCGGAATCCGGATCTCGGTGAAACCTGGGCGTAACGCCGAGCTTTTCATCTCGCCCAGAATTCGCGCTACCTGCTGCTTGAAAGTATTCACGTCAATGAAGCTCGCGATATCGATCGCGGCAATGAATTGCCCCGTGTTGGTGACGGAATGGTCATCGGCGTTGAAGTCGATAACCTCGCGGCCCATCGCGGCACCATTGAGCGTGCCTGCCAAGAGCCCTAACACAAGGGCCAGTCCATAGCCTTTCGGGCCGCCGATGGGCAGGAGTGAGCCTGACGCTGCTTTGCTGGGATCGGTGACCGGGTTGCCGTCTTTGTCGATCATCCATCCTTCCGGTATCGGCTCGCCCCTCTGAGCGGCGAGTTTCACCTTACCATAGGCTGCGACGGTGGTCGCCATATCGAGCAGAACCGGCTTTGTTCCTTCTGCGGCCGGGATGGCAACGGCAATCGGGTTCGTGCTCAAGAGAAGCTCCGTGCCGCCCCACGGTGCCATATGATTGGCATTCCCCACCGCCGCATAGAGGCCGATCATGTCGTGCGCTAGAGGCATCATCGCATAAATCCCCGCGACACCGGCGTGATTGGAGTGGTGCGCCCCGACCCAACCGATGCCATACTTGCGCGCTCGCGCAATCGCCTCTTCGGCGCAGCGATTCATCACCAAGTGACCGAAACCATTATCCCCGTTCACGAGGGCGGTGGCGCCGCGCTCGCGCTCGATCCGGATGTTCGGGCGGGCATTGAACCCACCCGCGCGGAGTCTGTTGAGATATTGCGGCAGCCGAAATATCCCGTGCCCATCCCCGCCCAGCAAATCGGCCTCGACCATCAATGAAGCCACGGTGGCCGCATCGTTATCAGGAAGCCCTTCGGCACGGAGCACGGCGGCGATGAACTCCCTGAGACGTTCGGGCATCACCTTACGGAAACCCCTCTCAGCCATTTCCCCACCTTCGTTCTGCTAGCGACGATCGGAAAGTAACACAGACGGATAATGTACAGCTGGCAGACCCCAACTCCACACTCCGACTCCGGGTCGGTGCGTGCACTTCCCCAATCGAAATAACAATGACTCCTGAAGCACATCGGCATGCCAAGACAAGATCGGTTTGAAGCAATCGGATTGTTGCCCGCTCGTGAAGTCCGGTTATAGATATTCGGCGCCGGACGCTCCGGTCCATGCCGATTGCCATCCCTGCACAAGAGGATCGAACGTGAAACAAGTCGAAGTGGCCGTCATCGGAACTGGCTGGTGCGGTGGGATCCGCGCCGAGACCCTTTCAAAGTCAGCACTGGTCGACAAGCTCCATATTTGCGAAATCCGCCCGGATCGGCTGGAGGAAGTCCGCAAACTTACTAATCCGGCAACTGCAACTCTCGACTACCAAGATATTGTCCGTAACCCAGACATTTCCGTGGTCTACATTTGTACAACTCCAGAGGGCACGCATTACCCCATCGCGCGAGATTGCCTCAAGGCTGGCAAGCATGTGCTTCTGGAGAAGCCGATTGCGATGGAGTTCTGGGAGGCCGACGAGCTGATCAAGATAGCACGGGATAACGGCCTCAAATTCACAATCGGCTATTCTCAGCGCTTCAACCCGAAGATCGCCTACGCGAAGAAGAAGATCGCCGACGGCACCTTGGGCCGTGTGGTCAACATCATGGTCAGCCGGCACCTGTCGCGAAACCTGGGCAAGAAGATCGCGTCCCGCGTTCGCCTTTCGCCCGCCGCGATGGAATCAACCCACGATCTCGATTTCGTATTCTGGATGCTGGAGCCGGCCAAGCCGGTCCGCGTCTACTCGCAGGGCGCCTACGGATATATGAAGGACATCAATGGCTCCTACGATACCATGTGGACGACAGTGACCATGGACAATGGCGTACTGGTCGTCATTGGCGGCGGCTGGAATCTGCCGCCAAGCTATCCGAATTTTTGCGCCACCTGGATCGAGATCACGGGAACGGAGGGCGCTCTTTTCCTCGACGACACACACAGGGACAAGTGGCTCAATACCGTCGATGAAGGCACCCGCTTCCCCATGTCGACCATGCCAGGTGAGCAGGTGGACCACGTGTTTGCCGGACAGATGGGTCCGGAGACGATACATTTCCTCGAATGTGTGCTGAGGGACCGGCCCGTGATGGTTCCGCCGGAGCACGCGCGTATGGTGATGGAATGTTATCGCGCAGCGGACCTCTCGGCCGAAATTGGCGAGCCGGTGGACTTGCCGCTGTCCAACCGGTCACTGGCGTTGCTCGCCGATATGACGGAGGCCAACAAGCGGAATGCCGAATAATCGGCATCGGTGCGGCGTTGTCGGGCTCGGCAACATGGGCCGCGGCATCGCACGCAACCTCGACCGCGCCGGTCTGCTCGCTGCGGCGTGGGACATCAACGCCGATGCGCTGACATCCTGTGGCCTATCCGAAAACGTCGCATACGGCCTGGAGGCTGTGGCAAGCTGCGAGATCATCCTGTTTGTGGTGCCCGGCAGCCCGCAGATCGCGGAGCTTTTCGGTGCCGGGCTCCTTAGCGGGCCGTCGGATCGCGTTTTTGTAGACCTCACCACCTCCCATCCGAAGGCCACCCGTGCACTTGCCTCACGCGCGGCTCAGGCGGGTGCCGCCTATCTCGACGCCGGCATGACGGGTGGCGCGGCCGGTGCAGCCGCGGGCACGCTCACGCTGATGGTGGGCGGCGACGAGATCGCGTTTCAGCGGGCGCGGCCTATCCTCGATCAGATCGCTGCGCGGATCTTCCATCTCGGCGGATCTGGCACGGGGCACACGATGAAGCTCGTGCACAACATGATCTGCCACACGATTTTCCTTGCGACGGCTGAAGGGTGCCGAGCAGCCGAGCGTGCAGGCATCCCCCTAGCCCGCGCCGTCGAGGTCCTCAATGCTGGCAATGCCCGCAGCTTCGTCAGTGAACGGCGCTTTCCGGACCATATTGTTTCCGGCATATTCGATGGCCGCTCCCACGTGGGTAATCTTCAAAAGGATTTGATGATGGCCGCCGAGCTCTTCTCCGAGCTCGGCCAGCCTTCCGCTTACGTTACCCTCACCTCTCAATTGCTCGCCATCGCCGGGCAGCTTGGCATGACCTCAGAGGATTTCACGCGCCTTTATGAGCATTATGACCGTTTGGTCGAAATGCATTCTCGAAGGTGTAGTGGAAACGGGTGATTACAGTGGGCAGGCTTAGGCCGCCCACTGCTTATCTCGAGGTCGCATTATTCTTTGAACGAAGCGACCAGCGCCTTGTACTCTTCCGATTGCCGGCGACGCAACTCGTCGTATTTCTCGCCGTCCATATAGGCCGTGTTCTCGCCCAAGCGGTCCATCAACTCCCTATACACTTTGTTTTCGTTGAGCTTGCTGAAAGCTTCGCGAAGCTTCTTGAGCCGATCCTCGGGAATTCCTGCCGGCGCCAACACGGGACGGTGCATGACGCCAATCTCCGACACCGTCGTAAAGCCAAGCTCTGTGGTGGTAGGCACTCCCTCGAGGATCTTTTCCTCCCCAACGATCAGCAGCGGACGCAGATCTTGGCCAGAAAGGACGGAGGGGAATGCGAATGTGAAGTCGACATCGCCGGCCAGCAGCGCCTGCATCACAGGCCCGCCGCCTTGGTATGGAATGAGCGTCGCTTTGACGTCTACCTCCTTCAGCAAGGCCAATCCGGGCACCATGAAGGCGCCCCAATTGCCGCTGTGGCCGAAGCGCAGCTTGCCAGGATTCTTCTTGCCGTAGTCAACCAGCTCCTCCCAGGTCTTGAACGGCGAGTCCTTGCGCACCACCAGAACCGGCTGGGCGGTGTTCACCCGGGCAACGGTCACGAAGGCCTTGTTCGGATCATATGGAAGCCGGGCCACGTGCTGCTGCAATTGGTCGATGAAGTTGTGTGTGAACAGAAGTGTATAGCCGTCTGGCTGCGCCTGAGCCGCCGCTGCTGTCCCGGTTTGGCCGCCGGCACCTGGCATCAGCTGCACCACGACTGGCTGGCCGAGGTATTCCGGCAGCACCGATGTAATCACGCGCGCATTAAGATCGTGCGAGCCACCAGCCCCCAGCGGAATGATCATCGAAATCGGCCGCTCTGGATAGCTCTGGGCGGCAAGCGGTGTGGCCGCGAGCCCGAGGATCGCGGCAGCGAGAGCTAACATGTTTCTTATACGTATCATAACGAGAAGTCCTCCTTGGCAATTGTGCGTTTCCTTCCTCACTCTAGGTCACCACGGCCACGCTTTTCCTCATACGCATGCGTTATGCCAACGCCCGTCCGCGTTGGCGGTATGCGATCCAAAAGATGAGGATCGGCATTAGGACTAGCACAGCCACCGTGATCGGCCGTGATCCAATGAGGTAACCGAAGACATCGTCCTGGGCGAGCAGCATCGATTGGCCGACCGCATATTCTAGCGGCGGCATCAGGATGAAGCTCATGACCAGCGGCGTGACATCAAAGCTCAGCTTGCGTGCGCAGTAGCCAAAGACGCCGAACGCGATCATGAACCAAAGGTCCATCGGATTGGAGCGATAGACATACGTGCCCGCTACGGCGAACAGCAGCATGAGCGGCACAAGGTATGCCTTGTTTATCGTAACCAGTCGCGCAAATACGGGTGTCAGCACATAGCCGATCATCAGCAGCAGAACACAGGCAATCAGCATTGAGAACAAGATTGCATAGACAAGCGCCCCTTGCTCCTGAAAGAGTTGCGGTCCCGGCCGCAGCCCCTGCGCAACGAACGCTCCCAGCATAATTGCGGTGATGTTGTCCCCGGGAATGCCGAGTGTGAGGAGCGGCACCATGGTCGGCCCATTCACCGCATTGTTCGCAGCCTCCGGGGCAGCCACGCCCTCCAGCTCCCCCTTGCCAAACCGCTCGGGATGCTTGGAGGCATTCTTGGCAGCGGAATAACCCATGATCGCGGCTACGACCTGCCCGACGCCCGGAATCGCGCCGATCACTCCCCCTAATGCCGTCGAGCGGAAAATCGTCCGCAAGCAGGGCCTAAGGTCCGCCCATCGCAACCGATCCCCCTCGGGACGGGTACTCGCGCCGGCCACGATTGAGCTCTCCCTCCGCTCCATGGCAAGCAAAATTTCGGGAATGGCAAACAGCCCAATCACGAGCGGCAGCAAATCGATTCCCGCCTGGAGCGCATGGAAACCGAAGTCGAAGCGAACCATAGCGCCGATCGGATCCTGCCCGATCATAGCCAGAAGCGCACCAATCAGCAGCATCAGCATATTCTTGAAGAAATTCCCGGAGCTCGTGACCACAATGATCAGCAGGCTCAAGATGAGAATGGCCGCGATCTCGGGTGGCCCGATCATCAGGGCAATCATCGCAATGGGGCCGATAATTGCGACTGTCGCGAATGATGAAAGGAAATCACCGATGGCCGAGGCTACCAGCGCCATCTCGAGGGCCTTGCGCGATTGCCCTTTTCGCGTCAGAGCGGGTCCGTCGAAAGTGGTTGCAATGGCAGCTCCAGTCCCTGGGATGCTCACCAGAATCGCCGGTATGCTTCCGCCAAAGATGCCGCCCTTATAAACTCCTATCAAAAATGGGATGCCGAGGATCGGCTCGAGAAAAAAGGAGATCGGGAGCACGATCGCCATCGCCATGACCGTCGTAAAGCCTGGCAATGCGCCGACGAGTATTCCCAGGCACATGCCGGCAGCGATCATGAGGATGACGTCGAGCCGCATCAGCATCAGCGCCGCTTGTGAGAGCAAGTCAAGCATGGCTCATCCCCAGGGGAGCGGCGGCAAAGAAACGGACAGGACCCGCGTGAACAGATAATAAATCGCGAAGGGAGCACCGATGCCGACGAGTGCAATTCCCAACAAATTGCGTGAGCCGTAGTAGACTGAGAACGCGACCGCAACGAGCGCGCTGGAAAGAGCATAACCAAGCGGCAGAAGCAGCGTGACGTAGGCGATCATGGCGGCCACGGCTACAGCGAGGTTCACGTAAGCAGAGGTTGGCAGCTCTAGAAATCCATTGGGCTCGTTCATTCGAAAGCTCGTGAAGAAGTAGGCGATCCCAATCACGATTAGGCCTACGGCGGCGATCTGTGGAAAGAGTTTCGGGCTTATTCCCGAGCTGCTCTGTCCGAAGAAAACCGGCGGCTCCTCGACCTGATGAGGGATCAAAGCGAAAATGGTGATGCCCAGAGCGATGGAGATGAGCGCCGCGGCACTATTGAAATTCAGTTTTTCCAAAATTCCGCCGCCCTCACTCTCTTTCGTCATGCTTTCCTCCCCGCTACGGCGATGACCCATTAGACCGCAGCATGGCGATTCCTAGGGGTTGAGGTCACTCTCATCTGAAAGAGAGCTCCCAGAACCGTCTCTCCGATACGAGTTCCCTGCTTCATCTCGGGCGCTCGCAGTTGGCGAGCCTCTCCATCACCCGGCACACGGCAGCAGCATCAAGGTGCGCCATGCCCTGAGCAACGGCAGCGTGATAGAACTGCAAGGCCGTGTGATAAAGCGGGATCGGAACCCCGAGCGACGCAGCATGCTCGGAAATAATACGCGAATCCTTAAGCGGAATGGAAAAGTTCATACCCTCGACGGCATAATTGTTTTCGGCCATCAGCCGGCCGCGAACCTCGAACATCGCAGAGCTGGAGCCGCTTCCCGAAATAACCTCCCAAAACATTCTCGGGTCTAAGCCAGATTTGATGGCAAGCACCATCGCCTCAGCTGCAACCGTATTGTGCACAAGATTTAGAATATTGCCGCAGAGCTTTACTTTCGTTCCGTTTCCAAACGGGCCGACGTAATGCACTTTCTTGCAGAACGTCAGCAATGTTTCGCGCACCCGCTCGAAGTCCTCCTGCGTGCCACTGCAAAATGCCGTCAATCCTCTACCCAAAGCCATGATGCGATTGCCGCTCACGGGGCAATCGAGGACGTGCCTCCCTCCTGCTTCGAGGATGGTCCGTGCGGCTTCCTTGTCGGCAATCGACAAGGTGCTCATCTCGACGACAATCTGGCCTTCGTTGGCTACGCTGGCGATTTCCTGGGCAACATCCAGGACGGCTGCGGCATTCGGCAGGCAGGTGAGGACGATCGAGCAATTGCGCGCTACGTCCGAATTGCTTTCGGCTAAGATCACGCCGTCGGCTGCGGCTACCTCACGCGCCGACTCTGCTCGGTCGAACCCGAGCACCGATTTAGCCCCCGCCACCATATTCTTGGCTATGGCGGAGCCGAGAACGCCTAGACCGATGATGCCGATGTCATGACCCACGGCGTCTCCTCCCCAGGAGTATTGAGTTGGAGCATGAGCGATTCGTGTCGATGCTGGAATCGCATTGCCCATGCGTTTTTTTTGCCAAACATACATGGGTTTAGGCGTAAGATGTCAAGCAGAATGCCACGCCGGAACCGAGAGGAAGACTGATGAAATCGCCCGCAATCCGAGTGCGTATTGGTGGATACCAGGGGCCGGGCTCCGTTCATTCTGCTGGTCTCGACCGCTTCGCCGAAGAGTTGCGACATGTTGCTCCCGACTCGCTCCTGATTGAGACCGTTCACGACGTGACGAAGCAAGGGATGACAGCACGCTCACTCTTCGACGGTATTGAGCGTGGCACGTTCGAAGTGGGCTATATGGCCTCGGGCTACTTGACCGCCCGCGTTCCCCAACTCGCGGTGCTTGATCTCCCCTTTACCCAGTCCGATCGCTACCGAGCCTATGCAGCGCTTGACGGCGAGACTGGCCGAATTCTGCGCACGGCCATCGAGGCTAGCACGGGCTATATCGTGCTTGGGTTTTGGGATAACGGATTTCGTCACCTGAGCAATCGCCATCGGCCGATTCGGACGCCGCAGGATTGCGCTGGGCTGACCGTGCGGACGATCGACAATGCGATCTACTGTGAGACCATGTCGGCCATGGGTCTCCGCCCAGTGGTGATCGACGTGAAGGAGCTGCGCGAGGCCATTGCCAGCGGCAGGGTTGACGCTCAGGAAAACCCGCTGACAAACACGGTCGGCTTCGAGATTTACCGCCATCACCGATTTCTGAGCCTGACTTGCCATTTGTTTGGCGTTGCCTTGTTTCTTTGCAATGCGGCATGGTTCAAATCGCTGCCAGCCGAGATCGCCGAGGCTGTCCCTCAAGCCGCAGCATCCGCAACCGCACGGCAGCGGGAGCTTGCGGCATCGCAGGACGCCGAGGCGCTGCAGCTCCTGGCGCGAGAGGGCGTCTCAGTTATTCAACATGATCAAATTGACCTGCCGAGCTTCCAGTCCGCCTGTCGCGCCATCGTCGAACGAGAGACCGCGAAGCTGGACCCGGCGCTGGCTGCGGCCTATTTGGGGAGTTTGTGAGAGTCGCTTGCGGAGCTAAACGACGACCCGCAAACTGCCGCGCTACGATTTTTCTAGTGGTGTCGAGGGATCGAATTTGCAGGACGGGCCGATGCAGGACGACACGCCTTTGAAACCGATCGCGTTCACGCTCGATGGGAAGGCTTTTGAGGTTGTGGTCCACCCGAATACGCCCCTGCTTTCGATTCTGCGCGAGGACGCCGGCCGATTGGGGGTGCGCCCAGGCTGCCTGCTCGGACGCTGCGGCAGCTGCATGGTGCTTGTCGACGGGCGTCCGATGCAGTCCTGCTCGACGCCCGCCTGGTCCATCGAAGGTCGGCATATTGCGACCATCGAAGGGGCCCTGCCTGGCAGCTGGATGGAGCGCGTACGCCAAGTCTTTTTGGAAGAGCAAGCGGCCCAATGCGGCTACTGTGTCAACGGCATCATGACGACTGTTGCAAGCTGCCTCGATAGGCCGGAGCCGCCAGATCGCGAGCAAATCATAAAGCAACTCGACCATAACCACCTTTGCCGGTGCGGAGCGCACGTGCGGATGCTCCGCGCCATTGACAGGTTGATCGCTGAAGCGCGCCAAAAGGCTGCCGCATGACCGAGCTGCCCAAAAATCTTCTCGCCAACCCGACTCTCGATCGTTGGTTGTCAGTAGATGAGAACGGCATCTGCGTGCGTTCGGGCAAAGTCGAGCTCGGCCAAGGCATTTCCACCGCGATGGCGGTGATCGCGGCGTCCGAGCTCAGGGTTGATCCGAAAGAGATCCGAATGGGACGGGTCGATACGCTTACGGCACCGAACGAGGGATACACCGCTGGCAGCTTTTCAATCGAACAGGGTGGCCCCGCCTTGCGCGTGGCGGCTGCGATGACCCGGGAGCTTTTCGCGGAAGCGGCGGCTGCCCGGCTCGGTGCTAAGCCGGACGAAATCGTCGTTGAAAACGGGCTTTTCCGCCTGCCGAGCAAGAACGAGACCTTCAGTTATCGCGACCTTGCAGACGCTGTCGACCTGCGGGTCGACGTGAGGCAGCGCCCCTTCCCCAAGTTGTTGGGTCTTTCCGAGAGCGCGGATGGGCTATTGCGCCCGGACCTCCCCGCCAAACTCAAAGGTGCTGCTTACATCCACGACATTCGTCTGCCAGGCATGTTGTTCGGGCGCGTCTTGAGGCCCGCTGCACCGAACTTGCGACTGGTTGGCTTCGACAAAGCCAAAGTGCAGTCGATGCCGGGCGTTGTGGCCGTCGTCCAAATAGGTGCATTTGCTGGTGTCGTAGCAAAACGCGACGAGCAGGCTCTCGCTGCCGTAGAGGCAGCGCGGCGCAGTGCATCGTGGAAAAAAACGCACACGTTGCCTGAGGACGACGATGCCCAAACCTGGATGGATGCGATTGCCGTTGAGCCGCACCAAGTTGAGGTCGCCGAAGGTGCAGCGCCGCCCGGGCGACGAACAAGTGCCCGCTATTCCCGGCCCTATTTGCTTCATGCCCCCATTGGGCCGAGTTGCGCGATTGCCGAGTGGCGTGAAGGCAAGCTCACCGTCTATACCCACTCGCAAGGCATTTACCCGCTTCAGGTCCAGATGGCCCGTGTCCTCGGAATCGACTTGTCCGAGATTACGGTGATCCACGCCCACGGCGCCGGCTGCTACGGCCACAACGGCGCCGATGACGTCGCTCTCGACGCCGCCCTGCTGGCACGGGAGGTCAACGCGCCTGTGATGGTGATGTGGTCGCGAGCCGACGAAATGACTTGGTCGCCCCATGGCGCCGCGATGCGCGTTGAGCTTCAAGCCACACAGGATGAAAGCGGGCGGATTATCGATTGGTCATGTCAGGTCGAAAGCACGCCTCATCTGGCTCGGCCGGGCATGGGAACTGCGGCCAATCTGCTGGCCGCCTCGGAGATTGGCTCTCCTGCGGCGGTCGAGGAGAAGATCGACAGCCCGAGCGTGCCGGCGACCAACTTCAAGGTTGCCGATCGCGGCGGGGACCGAAATGCGAGGCCGATTTACGCTTTACCGCGGCTCACGATTTTGCACCACGAGTTGCCCCAAGGGCCGCTGCGGTCCTCAGCCATGCGCGCTCTTGGCGCGCACCTCAACGTATTCGCCATCGAGAATTTCCTGGATGAGCTCGCCGCGGGCTACGGCATCGATCCGCTCGAGTTCCGACTCCGTCATCTGGAAGACCCTCGCGCTATCCGCGTTCTTACCGCCGCCGCAGAGCTGGCCAATTGGGATCCACAAGAGGCAGGCGGAGAAGGCATCGGGCGCGGTATCGGAATGGCCCGCTACAAGAACAGCGGCGCCTACTATGCCTGCGTCGCCCGTGTCGAAATTGATGAGGACGTACGTCTGATATCGGTCCATGGCGCGGTGGATGCTGGCCACGTGATCCATCCGGATGGCCTCCGCAACCAGATCGAAGGCGGAGTTATCCAGGCCGCAAGTTGGACTTTGAAGGAGCGCGCTGGCTGGAACGAGAACGGTTTCACCGTCCAGAGCTGGGACGATTATCCAATTTTCGGCTTTGCCGACGTACCGCAAATTGAGACGGTAATCATCCGAAGTACTGAACCCTCTCTGGGCGTCGGAGAAGCTGCCGCTGGACCCGTTGCAGCGGCGATCGGCAATGCTGTCGCTCATGCGCTGGGTGTCCGGATCCGCCAGATGCCTATCACGCGCGATCGCATCATGGCAGCAATGATGGGGGGATGAGATGACACAAGAAAAAATCGGAGTTTGCGGCCTGGGGCGCATGGGCAGTGCGATCGCCGAAAGGCTCATTAGTCAAGGGCGGCAGATCGCCGTCTGGAATCGATCCAGCGAAAAAGCCAAACCACTCGTCGAAAAAGGCGCTGCCGCCCTTGAATCACCCGCAGAGGTGGCGCGAACCTGCGATGTCGTCATCACCATGCTTTTCGATGGCGAGGCCGTGCGCCACGTTTACGAGGGGCCGGATGGACTACTTTCTGCCGGTAAGAAGGGTCGCCTTTTCATCGACATGTCCACCATCGGACCACGGACGGCCATTTCGATCGCGGAGCTTGTCGAGGCGTCAGGTTCGCAGTTTGTCGAGTGTCCGGTTGGTGGGACCGTCGGCCCAGCGCGCGAAGGCAAATTGCTTGGCCTTGCCGGCGGCTCGGCAGAGGCATTTGCCCGGGCGCGCCCGATCCTGGAGTTGCTCTGCCGTCGGATAGCGCATGCCGGTCCCGTTGGCTCTGGGGCCAAGTTGAAGCTGGCCGTCAACCTCCCCCTCCTCGTTTATTGGCAGGCCTTGAACGAGGCCCTGGCACTGGTAACCGACATTGCTCTTTCGCCCGAGGAGCTAGCCGACCTAATGGCCGACACATCCGGTGCCCCAACCGCGGTCAAAATGCGGTTGGCGCAGCTCAGCGACTTGCTCTCAGGCCGCGGCGAGCCACCTGCTAATTTCGAGGCCTCCGGTGCAGCCAAGGATCTTCGCGAAATGGTCAAGCTCGCAAGAGAGCTCGGCATTCCCGTTCCGGTGACCGAGGCAGCATCCGCTGCTTTCGAGGAAGCCATCAAGGGACCGCTCGCTGGCCGGGACATGATGGCAATGGCCGGGTTGAACTGGGTGGCAGCTCGGGCGAGAAAACGGCAGTGATTTTTCGGTTGAACCAGCGGTTTTACACCCTGGTTCACATGACTTCTTCGCGGTCGAATGTGTTGAGGCGCTATCTGCTCTGGCTGGACTTATGTGGTGCAAGGCGGACCGATCGAAGAACTCGGGTCGTAACGTTTCGTCCGACCCAATAACCACAAGCATCAATCTAAGCCTTCGATTTGAAGCGAAAGCCCTAGGGATAAGGGGAAGGGAGAGATGAATCACAGCGTCATCGACATGCGGGAACTAGGCGATAATGTTAATCGCTATGGTCCGACCGCCGCTCGCCCATTTCCAGAAACAAAAAAGCGACTCGACACCCGCACGATCGACATTCACGCGCACGTCGCCATCCCTGCAGCCGCGGAATATGCGGCCCCGCATGGCAATCCCAACGACATCGCCATGGTTCGTCACACAAATGACGAGACCAAGAAAATCAATATGATCCAGGAAAAAGACCGGTTTATCGCGATCACAGATTTCGATGACCGTCTACGCGTTCTGGATGCAATGGGCATCGATTTTCAGCTCGTCGCGCCGCCGCCTATGCAGTGCTATTACCACCTGCCCCTGGGGCACGCGATCAAAGCATCGCGCATGGTGAATGATGGGCTCGCTGAGTTCGTTGCCCGCCAGCCGGATCGATTGGCCGCGCTCGGCACAGTTCCGCTGCAGGACGGCAAAGAGGCTGCCGCTGAGCTGTCCCGCTGCGTCACTGAGCTTGGGATGAAGGGGGTGCAGGTTCTCACCAACGTGAACGGCAGCGAGCTTTCAGATGCGGAATATGAGCCTTTCTGGAAGCGCGCTGAGGAGCTGGGCGCGCTTGTCATGCTTCACCCCAACGGCTTCACCCATGGTGACCGGTTCCACGACTACAATTTCTCTAACGTGATTGGGAACCCGCTCGAGACGACAATCGCTCTGCATCACATCATCTTCTCCGGCATGCTCGAGAGAATGCCGAACCTGAAGATCCTCGCAGTTCACGGCGGTGGTTATCTTCCAGCTTATTCAGGTCGCATCGATCACGCCTGGGGCGCGCGGAAGGACAGCCGTGCAAACCTCCCCAAGCCACCGACCTATTATCTGCGGAAGATTTATTTCGACAGCGTGATCTTCACACCCCATCAGCTCGAGTACCTTGTGAAGCTTTACGGGGCGGACAAGATCATGATGGGTACAGACTATCCCTATGACATGGCTGATTATGATCCCGTCGAGCTGATCGTCTCGTCAAACCTGTCGCCCGAAGAGAAAGTCAAAGTGGCTGGTGGAACTGCAGCAAAACTTCTGGGTCTCTGACTCAGATCCCGTCCATCGCTGCTCAGGAGCAACTTCTCACAATACCCACATGCCGAGCCCAGACTCGGCATTGGATTTATCGTTCAAGCCGGAACCGGCTACGCACTAGGTCCGTGTAGTTGAAGCTTCTGTTTTGCTGAGCATGGCAGACTTTGGCTTAGCTGCCCCGATTGAATATCCCTCATCCGATTGTACGGGAAGTCACGCCTGTCAGTTTACGGAGCGCTCAGGTGGCGTCTTCACGGTGGGTTGCTCCGGCCCCAATCCAGCTAGAGGGTCGTTGCCTTCGAAGCGATCGCGATAAACCGTTGCCTGCACCAGGAGCATGAACGTCACAGGTGTTGTGATCGTGATGAAGGCGCCGATGAGAAGCTCGTGCAGAACGAAACGTCCCCCGGTGATCGAGAAATAGAGCATCGACGCGATCAAAATCGCGCATGTCCCAAGCGTCGCGCCAAGCGTGGGCGGGTGCATTCGCTCGTAGAATGTTTGAAAACGCACCAGTCCCGTGCATCCAATCAAAGTGATGCCCGAGCCCAGAATCAGGAACAGCGAAACCAGAATTTCGGCCCAGAGCGGCAGCTCCTCGATTGGAGTCATTCTATCACCTCACCGCGCATGAGGAACTTGGCCATTGCGACCGTGGCCATGAACCCGAGAAGAGCAATGATCAGCGATAGCTCGAAATAAATCTGGGATCCGGAGCCTATTCCGAATACCAGGAGAAGCAGCATGGCATTGACGTAAAGCGTATCCATGCCGAGCACACGATCCTGAGCCCGCGGTCCATACAGGACGCGGTACGTCGCAGCCGCCATCGCCAAGGTCAGGAAGATTTTCGCGACGAGCAACGAAGCTCCGATAATCACTCCACTCATTCGAAAATCTCCATCAGCAGGCGTTCATAGCGGGTCTTGATAATTGCTGCCCAATCGTCCTCATCCACGAGGTCCAGAACATGGATGACCAGGATGTGCTGGTTAGGATCGTAAGAGACCCAAGTCGTTCCGGGCGTCGCCGTGATGATGCAGGCGAGCGCCGCAAGACCATATTGTGACTGCAGCTTGAGCGGAATTCGCACAAAACCGGGCGTCCGACCCGGTTTATCCCGCACGACTAGAGTCGCGACGCGGTAGTTGGAGCGGATAATATCCAAAATTACCTCGCTGAGCAGCTGCAGCATAGCTCTCGGACGCTTGAGGCTCAGCCGTGGCGTATCGAGCCGCACCAAGAACCACGGGCCGATAATCGAAAGCACGCCGCCCAGGAGGATTTGCCCTAGGGAGAGGCTCTGATTGAGCAGCAACCAGGTGACCAGCAGCAACGCAGATATAACGGGATAAGGTAGCCATCTGCTCATGGCGCTTTCCCCGTTTGTGGAGGCGTGACCGGGGATTGCGCTTTGACAGCGCCGATATAGGCGCGCCCCGCCTCCAACCCGATGGCCGTTTGCTGCATGAACTTCATCACGGGGCCAGCCTGAACCGTCAGTGCAACGCAGAGGAACAAGAGCAAACCGAGAGCACCAAGCTCAACAGCGGCGACACGGGGTAGCTCGCGGTCTGGGAATGCCCAAAAGGTCCTTATTCCGGCACGTGCCACAGCGATAATCGTCGTCAGACCAGAAACAAGAATGACGAGAAGAAGAAGCCACCCCTGAACCGAAACGGTGCCGCCGACGGTTAGCCAATGCCGGTCGAGCAAGCTGTCGAGAATGGCAAACTTGGCAACGAAACCCGCGAGGGGCGGTAGGCCGGCCAGCATCAGGCCGCAGGCGAGAAAGGCGACTCCGAGCACACCCAAGATGGCTGGGACCGCAATGCCCGCCTCCTCCGCTGTTTCCGGATCCTCCTCATCCTCGGCACCGTAGACCTCCAAGGTCACCGCAAGAACGTCGTCTGCAGGAGTGCGGCCGCGTTCCACGATCTCGATGAGCAGGAAGAACGTTGCGATCGTTAGCGTGGAGGTGACCAAATAGAATAGCGCCGAGCTGGTCATCTCTGGACCGCCAAGGCCGATCGTGGCCAGCAATGTTCCCGACGACACCAGCACGGAGTATCCGGCGAGGTGCCCCATGTCCTGAGAGGCAAGCATCGCGATGGCGGCAAAAGAAATCGTGGCAATACCGATGACGAAGAGCCACCCTTCCGCGAAGAAGAGCCCACCGCCTCCGGCATCGGGCGTGATAGATCCGAGCCGCAGGATGATATAAACGCCAACCTTGGTCAGGACCGCGAAGACCGCGCCCACCGGAGCACTGGCCGCAGCGTAAAGAGGAGGCAGCCAGAAGCCGAGGGGCCATGCCGCAGCCTTGACCAGAAAAGCGATGCCGAGGATCGCAGCTCCAATCTCGAACAGCCCCCTCTCCGAGGCATTGAGCTCAGGAATGCGCTGGCCAAGCTCGGCCATATTCAGGGTGCCCGCGGTGCCATAAATCGCGCTCACCCCAATGAGGAAAAGCGACGAGGCGGCAAGGTTGACCACGATGTAATGGAGGCTGGCCCGCACGCGCGCCCGCCCCGAGCCATGCAAGGCCAGACCATACGAAGCCGCGAGAAGCACCTCGAAGAAAACGAAAAGGTTGAAAAGATCACCTGTAAGAAAGGCGCCGTTCAGCCCCATAAGAAGGAATTGGAACAACGGGTGGAAATAGCTTCCGGCGCGGTGCCAATAGGCCAGAGAGTACAACAACGCTGCACAGGCGAGTAACGCCGTCAGCACGAGCATCAGGGCAGCGAGCTGATCAGCCACCAAAACAATGCCGAACTCGGCCGGCCAGTCGCCGAGAAGATAGACCTTGACGACTTGCGCTGGACTCTCCTGCAGACTTCCGACGAGGAGCGCGATGGCGACCGCGAGCTGTGCTAGCGTCGCCAGCACATTGATGCTGGCAATGACCTCGCGGCGCCGCCCCTCGAACATCAGCATCGATCCGCCGGCAAGGAGCGGGATGACGATCGGCGCAATGACCAGGTGATCAGCCCACGTCATGAGCCCCGCTCCACGCCATCAACGTGGTCGCTCCCAGACAGCCCTCGCGCCGCGAGCAGAACGACGAGAAACAGCGCAGTCATCGCGAAGCTGATGACGATCGCCGTCAGGACAAGTGCCTGAGGCAGCGGATCCGCATACCCCGCGAGGTAAGGGGGAACGATCGAATCGAGAATTGGAGCCTTCCCTACCCGCAGTCGCCCCATGCCGAAAATGAAAAGGTTGACCGCGTACGACAGGAGCGACAGCCCGACGATCACCTGGAACGTGCGCGGGCGCAGAATGAGCCACAGCCCTGATCCGGTAAGGACGCCGATGGTTATGGAGATGACAAGTTCCATCAGGCTGCTCCTTCAGTGACTTGCTCCGCCTTGCTCGTAGAGCGCGGAATGCGGATCGCCTGGTGAGCAAGGGCGATCAACATGAGGACGGTGGCACCAAGGACAAGGGCGTAGACACCAAGATCGAAAAGAAGAGCAGATGCCACCGGAATAGAACCAAGAAGAGGTATATCGACGTATTGAAAAGCCGAAGTAAGGAAGGGCCGGCCGAACAACGCCGCAGCAATTCCTGTGCCTCCGGCAGCAAGCAGCCCAAAACCGATCCAGCGCACCGGCAGTACTGTAAGCCGTGCCTCCACCCAGCGGGCGCCACCGGCCATGTATTGAAGAAGGAAGGCGATGGCGAAGGTCAAGCCGGCGACGAAACCGCCTCCCGGCAGGTCGTGACCTCGCAGGAAAAGAAATACCGACACCATGGCGACGAGCGGAAAGAGGAGCCGCAAAATGAGGCCAGGAACGAACATGTAGTGAGAGGAAATCTGGTCCTTTCGCGCCTTTTTTCGCTCTTCGTCGAACACGTCTTGAAAGTATTTCTGCTCGGGTAAGGCCACGCTATCCGGCGCAGGGCGGAACCGGCGCAGAAGGGCGTAGACGGTAATGGCCACGGCCCCAAGCACCGTGATCTCTCCGAGTGTGTCGAAGGCGCGGAAATCGACCAAAATAACGTTGACGACGTTGCGGCCGCCTGCCTCCGGGTAGGCCAGCTCGAGGAACTTGGAGGACACGCTGAAGGTCAAAGGCCGCGTCATGATCGCGTAGGCCAAGGCCCCTACCCCAAAGCCACCCGCGACGGCTATGATGAAGTCGCGAACCCGCCGCGCTGCGATGGCTGGACTTACCGGCCCATCGGGCTCCTTTTGCCGTTTGGGCAACCAGCGCAGCCCTAAAAGAAGCAGAACTGTCGTGACGATCTCCACGAGCAGCTGTGTCAGCGCGAGGTCAGGCGCGGCGCCCCAAGCAAACGTGATGCTGGTCGAGAGGCCCGCGCCTCCCATCATGACAACCGCGGCAAACCGGTGAAACTTCGCGGAGATCGCAGCGCCAATCGCACAGAGACAGCCGACAACCCATACGAGCAGGAAGCTGACGTCGACCTCGCTCAATTTGGGAAGCCGCAAAGTAATCGAATTTTGGAACAACGGCCAGACTCCGGCCAGCACTGCCACGGTAAGCAGCAGCGCGATCTGCGGTTGCAGCCGGTTCGAGCTCAAGGCCTGCACGAGAGGCCTCGCGCCCCGCCACGAGAGCAGAGCAACCGCGCGTTCGAAGAGCCGGCGCCCTTTCAGGTGACGCAGTATGGGCGGTCCTTCGACCTCTCCCGCCAGCTGCCTGTGCAGAACGGTATAGAGTGAAACTCCGCCGACCAACGCAACCAAGCTCATGAAAAATGCCGGCGTGAATCCGTGCCAGACCGCGAGACTATAGTTTGGCACTGGTTGGCCAACGACGGGGATGATGGCGACCTTGAGAAACCCGCCGATGATCGCCTGCGGCGCCACGCCCACAAGAATGCACATCAGCACAAGAAACGCGACCGGTAGAAGCATCCACGTGACCGGATCGTGCGGCGTACGCGGCAGATTGTTGGCAGGCGGACCGAAGAACACCTGGTGGATCAGACGAAGCGAGTAAGCCACGCTGAATATGCCGGCTATGGTCGCGAGATAAGGCAACGCGTCGTCGAGCGTCGAGACGACATGCGGCTCGATCGTCTCGGCAAAGAACATCTCCTTCGATAAGAATCCGTTCAGCAGCGGAACACCCGCCATTGCCGCGGCGGCGACTATGGCCAGGGTGGCCGTGGTCGGCATGGTGCGGTAGAGGCCTCCGAGCTGGCGGATATCCCGGGTCCCCGCTTCGTGATCGATTACGCCGGCAGCCATGAACAGCGACGCTTTGAAGGTCGCGTGATTCATGATGTGGAAAACGGCTGCCACCGCAGCCAATCGGCTGCCGAGCCCCAGCAACAGCGTGATTAGCCCGAGGTGGCTAATCGTCGAATAGGCAAGCAGGCCCTTGAGATCTTGCTGAAAGAGCGCCAGGAACGCGCCGATGAGCAGCGTCGTGACCCCGAGTGGTGTGAAGATCCAGAACCAGAGATCGTGCCCAGCCATGACTGGCCAGAGGCGTGCGAGCAGAAAAATGCCCGCCTTCACCATCGCCGCCGAATGCAGATAGGCGGAAACGGGCGTGGGCGCGGCCATTGCCCTCGGTAGCCAGAAGTGAAAAGGGAACTGCGCACTTTTCGTCAGTACGCCAACGGCGATCAGAAGGAGTATCGGCAAATAGAGCGAATGATTGATGATGCTCGATCCTGCTGCGAGCACGTCGTCGAGATTGTAGCTGCCCACGATTTGCCCGAGCAGCAACACTCCGGCGAGCAGGCAGAGCCCTCCGGTTGCCGTGACCGTCAGCGTGAGCCGTGCGCCATCACGGGCGCTCTGATTTTGGTACCAGTAGCCGATGAGAAGGAACGAGTAGAGGCTCGTGAGCTCCCAAAAAAAGACGAGCTGCAGCAGGTTGCCCGACAACACGATGCCGAGCATGGCGCCCTTGAAGCCCAGCAAATACGAGAAGAAGCGCGAGGCCGGATCCTCTGGCCTGATGTAATAGCGGGCATAGAGGATAACGAGCAGCCCGATCAGGCACACAAGGACAACGAAGCTCCAGGCGAAGCCGTCGAGCCGCAGGATGAAATTGAGCCCCAATTGGGGCACCCACTCGAACTCGGCCCGGACAATCGCCCCTTCCGCCATTGGCTGGGAGAAGGTGCTTGCAATGGCAAGGCCGATGAACGCTATCCCCGCTGCCCACCACGCTTCCAGGTCATGTGCATTGGTAGGCAGGAGCGCTGCGACGACGCTGCCGACAAACGGCATTACGACCAGGACAGTCAGAAGGATGGCGTCAGTCGACATGCTCGGCAAGCAACCTTTCGTTTTTGGGATGGCGGGTCGCGCCGACTTTAGGGTCTGTCTGGAAACAGCAACAAGACGGCGCCAAGCCGCGGCGCGACAAGGCTTAAGGGCAATTGCGCCCCGCGCGCCACATGCAATTCCTTATTTACGGGAAGGTTGCGGCTACCGCAAACGTCGCCGCGCAACTATCAAGAGGAGTTCTTGGCGTCTGAGTCTGCGCTCCGGCTGAGAGCCGATTTGATCTCCTGCGGAGTTGAAGCAGTCCGCAGTGCCTGTCGCACCGAAGGTTCTCGTAGGTTACGGCACAAATGCCCAAGTGCTGACAGTAGCCCACTTCTATGTTCGCTGGGCCAGACCGTGACGAAGACGAGATCCACTGGGTTATCGTCCGGCGCGTCGAATTCGATTGGGTGGGCAAGCCTGAAGAAGACAGCTGCGGGCCGCGGCAGGTTATCGAGCCCTGCGTGCGGCACTGCCACTCCGTGTTTGATCGCGGTGGAGCCGAGGGCCTCGCGGTCCGACAGGGCTTTCAGGATGACCTCGCTTGGGACGCCGGTGCTCCGCCCAAGGTGTTCCGCAGCGGCGGCGAGAACGGCGGCCTTCGAATCGATAGGCTGGTCCAGAAGCAGGTCCTCATCGCCGAGAATCGTCGTGAGCTCTACAGGTTCCACCATACGCCTCCTGGCGAGAGCGGCATCACGGCCCCAGAGCGGGCCTAGGGCAGCCGAGACTGATGGCATTCCATGTCGCAGGGCATTTGCTGGCACGTTCTATTGGCATGGCGACCAATCAGAACCCAACGCGCGTACCAGCCATCCTGAGGCTAATCGATTGACCGACAACCCTTTCCTGGTAGATCACGACGTTTCGCTCCCTCCAGGATGATCTTGGGTGGAGCACCCTTTAGTGCGGAGACGTGCCCGCCGCAAGAGGCGATCATCTCCTCAGTCTTGAGAAGTGCCCTGTCGGCATCACAATCGCGGGAGGGGATTAGCCGAATCCTGAGCAGATCGATATGCGTATTTCGTCGCAATCCGTGCGGTGAGCGTGAGACCCGTTGCACAAGCCATCTTGGCTCCGAAGTCACCGCCGTCGAAATGCGAGCCAGCAGGACCCGGCGAAGACTGCAAATCGGAATAGCTGCGCCGCCAATCTGTCGATTGTATTACCGTAACAGCATCTGTATTCTGGCCTCGTACGAGACAGCCCCCACGGCATGGTAGCCGGCCAGTGGCGCCTGGTTGCTGGCCGCGCGGGATCAGCAGGTTTGGCGCCGGTTCATTGTCAGCTTCGCCCTCTGCCCAGAGCGCAAAGTCCGGCGCACGCAATCGGGAGGACGCATTGAGCGAGACCTTTGGATTCATCGGCCTCGGCAACATGGGGCACCCTATGGCCGGGCGTTTGCTTGACGCCGGTTATTCTCTGCTAGTTCACGACGTGCGCACGAGCGTCGTCGATCAGTTCGTTGAACGAGGCGCGAAACGGGCCTCGTCACCGGCCGAAGTCGCCTCCCAAGTGGAAACCGTTTTCCTGTCGCTGCCTACGCCACCGGTCGTGGAGACGGTGGCCCTTGGGGAGAACGGCCTGACATCCGGAGATAAGGTCAAGCGGGTCATAGATCTTTCCACCACAGGCCCGCAAACCGCAGAGAAAATAGCCAGCGCCTTGAAAGAGCGCGGTATCCGCTGGCTTGATTGCCCGGTGAGCGGCGGTGTCGGTGGCGCCAAGGCCGGAACAGTCGCCGTGATGTTCTCGGGGCCGCGTGAGGACTACGACAATCTCCTCCCGGCGCTGCAGGTCATCGGCAAGCCGTTCTACATCGGTGACAAGCCGGGCCTGGCCCAGATGATGAAGCTCGTCAACAACTGCCTCTCCGCCGCGGCGATGGCGCTGACGTCGGAGGCCGTCGTCGTGGGCGCCAAGGCCGGGATTCCGGCTGACGTGATGATCGACGTGATCAACGCGGGCAGCGGTCGCAACACAGCGACGTTACAGAAGTTCCCCCAGTCCATCCTGCCGGGCACTTTCGATTATGGCTTTGCCACCGGCCTCATGCACAAGGACGTCAAGCTGTTCATAGAGGAGGCAAGACGCATGGGGCTGAAGCTCGAAGGCTGCGAAGTCGTTCTCGATCTGTGGCAGAAGGCGCTGGATAAGCTCGGTCCGGATTCCGACTTCACGAGAATCGTCACCCTCATGGAGGAACAGGCTGGCGTCGAGGTGCGTAGCAAGAAAGCCTGACCTGCGCCTCGCTGATTGCGGATGCGGCCGACTGCGGGTTTCAAGTGTCCGCGCCAGCGAGAAGGCAGTCAGCACCACGCCAATCCGGCCCTGCAGCAAGAAGGAGGAAAGCCGATGGAGATTATAAGGAGCGGCTCAAGACCAACACGTCGCGCGCCGGCAAGCTCTTTCACCGGAACGGTCTGGCAGGACCCCATCATCGAGGCGCCTGCGCCTGCGTTGCTGAAGTCGAATGTGGTCACGTTCGAGCCGGGTGCGCGCACCGCTTGGCACACCCACCCGATGGGCCAGACGCTTTACGTCCTCCATGGCACAGGCCGCATTCAGGCCTGGGGCGGCCCAATTCAGGAAATAAAGGCGGGGGATGTCGTCTGGATTCCGCCCGGCGAAAAGCATTGGCACGGCGCCGCCCCGGATACGATGATGATCCACATCTCCATGCAGGAAGGACGCGACGGCGTCGTGGTCGAATGGCTGGAGCATGTGACCGACGAGCAGTACATGGGCGGCTGACGTCCAAGGCACCGCAGAGCTTCAAGGCTGGTCCACGATAACGAGGGGCAGGAGCGCGGGTGTTTCTCTCGAGCAAGACCGCGCTCATCTGCACCGTGGGAGGAACCAACACAGGAGGGCGGCATGGCTGAGTTTCCGGACGAAGGCTGGATGGAAGCCTTTCGGGAAACTGTGGCGCGCGATCCGGAGCTCGCCGTCATCGGCCACTGGTTCAATGTCGATATGGGCCTCGTGTTCGGTGAGCGCCGTTACGTCCTGAAAGTGCGCAAGGGAAAGATCGAGGAAATCATCCCTTCCCCGCGCTTCGATGTCCGCACGCAGTTCCAGATGCGGGCGCCGATGGCCGTGTGGCAGCGCTTCTTAAGCGAGCCCCCTCCCCCGCTCTACCACGACATCTTCGCAATGATCATGCGCGTGCCGGAGTTCGTTCTGGAGGGCGACACGCTCGTCGCCATGCAGAATGCGCGCGCGTTGCATCGCATGATGGGTCTGATGCGCAGTGTCGGGAGGGTCCATGCCTGAATTCGAGCCCATCATCGGGCGCTACCTGAAGGTTTCGATCCAAGGGGTCGATCACCGCGTCTTCGTGGAGGAAGCGGGACAAGGCATTCCCCTCATCTGTCTTCACACCGCCGGGGCCGACAGCCGCCAGTACCGCCACTTGATGAATGACACGGCGGTTACGGACCGGTTCCGCGTCATCTGCTTTGACATGCCCTGGCACGGCCGCTCCGATCCTCCCGACAAGTGGTGGCTCCAG
>QGVC01000205.1 GCA_003242645.1 Pseudomonadota bacterium | reverse complement strand
CGGGATTACGCTGCCAAGCAGAACGCGCCGGTCGACGTCGAAGCCGGCATGGCCGAAATGAGCGCCAAGTTCCGCGAGATGGGCGGCGAGGTCTACGTCGACGCCGAGAAGGTGAAAGAGGCGAACAGGGCGCTGGGTTGAGGCGCTCTCGCCCGAAGCAGATTATTTATCTGCAACGACAAATGCGCGGCGACCCGGTCCACTTCCCAGCGATGTTGGTGATGCGGTCCGGTCGCCCGAAGCAGACAGTGGCTTTGCGCGCCTCACCTTAGGGGCGCGACCTCACGCCTCGGCCATCAGCATCCGCTCGAATGCCTTCATGCCGAGCACCCCGCCGGTGACGATGGCGGCAAAGGAGATGAAGGAGCCGATGGAGAGCGTCGACACACCTGTAATGCCCTGACCGACGGAGCAGCCGAGCGCCATCACCCCGCCGATGCCCATTAGCGCTGCGCCGGAGAGCACTCGGATCGTGTCGGCTTTGTCGGAGAAGGTCGTCACCTTGAAGCGCTTCATCGCGACGGCAGTCACAAAGGAGCCCAGAATTGCGCCGAACACGGTGGCGACGCCGAAGCCTGGAAGCCCGAGAGCGGTATAGCGCTGCAACCAGTCGAGCGTGTCGCCTGCGGGCCTGACGAATGTCAGGGAGATAGGGGCTACCGGCCGGTCAGCCATTTCATCGAATGCCAGCCCGGTCAGAGCCCAGCCTGCGGTCACGCAGAGGCCGACACCGATGCCCGAAGCGATGTGGACCGGCGATGTCCGAAACCCCTCATCACCGAAGCAGTAAGCTAGGGCAGCAACAGCGATTCCGATTGTAGCTATCACCGCACCAGTTGCCGGGTCGAGGCCCAGGCTTACCCTAATCAAATCGCCGATGCCTTGGCTCGGTGCACCAATACCGGCGAGACTCAAGGCCGTCGCTTGCTCGAGCCACGCCCGTATCGGGCCCAAAATTCCGCCGATCGTCATGAAAGCGAAAATTCCGACCACGATCAGCGCCACGAGCGCTCTCAGATCGCCGCCACCGACGCGCGCGAGATTTCGGCTCGGGCAGCCGCCCGCGAACACCATGCCGTAGCCGAACATCAGCCCGCCGAGCACATGGCCGAACCAGTTGACGTTTGGTGAGAGATACATCGACCGCGACAGCTCGACGACGCCGAAGAGCTGCAGAAGCTGGGCGCCGACGAGGGCCGTAGTGGCAGCCAGAATCCACGCGCGAAAGCGACGGTAATCACCGAACGACACGATGTCTGAAATGGAGCCCATCGTGCAGAAATTGGTCCTGAACACGATGGCCCCGAACAAAAAGCCGATCACCAGGCCGCCGAGGCTGAGCGCCAGGGGCGCATTCTCGGCGACAAGATCGCGTAGGGCCATGAGCAGCTTTCCTTCTGGCGCACCGGGGGGTGAACACCGTTATATTCGCAGATTTGAATATGAACGGGCAAGCTGGGCTGAAAGTCTTCGTCAGCCGTCTTCTGCACAATCAGTAGCTGCTCCCGGCTCGCTTCAGGTCGCCGTAGGGTGTATCAGCTGGCATGCCGTGATGCAGCACGAGGGACGTGACTTCCAATGACCGTGCACATCATCAAGCTGTGCGTCGGTGTGGACAGCATCGAGGAGCTGGCGCAATGGCAGAAGGGCCGGCTCGCCGCGCAGAAGGCCGCCGGGCAGAAGCCCCAGCTGTTCCACCGGACGCGCCTGGTTCCGAAGCGGCAGGCGGAGCTGCTCGAGGGCGGCTCGCTCTACTGGGTGATCAAGGGCGTGATCCAAGTGCGCCAACGGATTGTCGGCTTTGGAGAAGGGCAAAAGCCGGATGGCACGCCCTGCTGCCTCATCTTGCTCGATCCCAAGCTGATACCGACCTACCCGGTTCCGCGCCGCGCCTTCCAGGGCTGGCGCTACCTGGAGCCGGCTGACGCGCCGCCCGACCTCGACGACCGCACCTCTCAGCAGCTCGCCCAGCTTCCTCCCGAGATGCGGAAGGACTTGGCTGAGCTTGGCCTCATCTGATCTCGATCTCGATTAGCAAGGAGAGTTACGTGCCCCAGCATCCGCGCGGCCCCCGCTACACCCGCATCATGGCAGAGCTGCCGGCCACGGTACCGTTCGTTGGTCCGGAGGCCCAGGAACGGGCGCGCGGCCGACCCTTCCGCGCCCGCATCGGCGCAAACGAAAGCGTTTTCGGCCCGTCGCCGCGGGCAATCGAGGCGATGCGGCAGGCGGCAGCGGACTGTTGGATGTACGCCGATCCCGAGAATCACGACCTGAAGGCGGCGCTGGCCAAACATCATGGCGTCGGGTTCGAAAACATTGTCGTGGGCGAGGGGATCGACGCGCTGCTTGGCTATACAGTGCGGATGCTGATCGAGCCGGGAGACCCGGTCGTCACCTCCCTTGGCGCTTATCCCACCTTTAACTTTCATGTTGCGGGCTTCGGCGGAAAGCTCGTCCGCGTGCCGTACCGCGGTGATCACGAGGACCCGGAAGCGCTTCTCGACGCAGCTCGACGGGAAGACGCTAAGCTCGTTTATTTCGCCAATCCGGATAATCCGATGGGCTCGTGGTGGGGCGCCTCCGAGGTTCAGCGCCTCATCGATGGTCTGCCGCCCGGCACGGTTCTGCTGCTCGACGAAGCCTATTCGGATACTGCGCCTGCCGACGCCATTCCGCCGATTGACGTCTCCAATCCGCAGGTGCTGCGGCTCCGCACATTCTCGAAGGCCTATGGGCTGGCCGGTCTGCGCGTCGGCTACGCGATCGGTGAGGTTGGTTTGATCCGCTCGTTCGACAAGATCCGCAATCACTTCGGCGTCAACCGCATGGCGCAAGTGGCCGCGTTGGCGGCTCTCGAAGATCAGCCGTATCTCGAAGGCGTGGTTCGAAAGATTGCCGAGGCCCGCGAGCGTATAGCTGCCATCGCTCGATCGAACGGATTGAAGGCACTACCGTCGGCAACGAACTTCGTCGCGGTTGATTGCGGGGGCGATGGAGCATTCGCCAGACGAGTCCTTGAGGAGCTGATCGCGCGCGACGTCTTCGTGCGTATGCCGGGCGTGGCGCCACTCGATCGCTGCATTCGCATCAGCGCGGGAACGGAGTCGGATTTGGCAATCCTGGCTGAGGCTCTGCCGGAGGCGTTGAGGGCGGCGCGCGGCTGAAATTCGCGACTCCGCGATGTGCTCATGTGCTTGACCGCGACATCCCGGTCCCTTCTTGCCAGGAACTTTGCCGGAAAGAGCCACGTTTGGGAGCGAAACGGACGGTAAGTTGAACGACGTTTCTTGCTCCTTTACACCAAACAAAGCTTCCGAGCCTCTCCGCGACAGCTGGCAAGATCTCTGCGAAATAGGATCGCAGAGCAACTACTGCCGGATCTTACCGAGGCGCGGCAATGGCTCATCGCTCTCGGACAGATCGAGCAAGCCGTTCTCGATGCCGGCCTGAGCAATGGCGGGCAAGCCTCTTCTGCCACCGCGGCAGCGGCAAATGTGTTTCTCGAAGTCCGGTCCGGTTCCAGGGGCAATACTAAAGCAGCTGTAACGCAATTGATGGAAAAGCTGCGGGTCTTGGAATTAGCTCTCGTTGAGCAGGAGCTGGAGTTTCGCGTTCCAGAAGGCTTTGCCTGGTACGCGCTTTACCCCGACAGCTATGCGCAGACTGCTGAGAGATGGTCTCTCCAATTTGAGCCACCGGAGATTGATGTTTGCGTTATTGGATTGCGTAGCATCGGAACGACGCTTGCTGCTGTTGTTACGCAGGCATTACGCAGGCGCGGTTTTCGAATTGCGAGTTGCCTAACCCTGAGGCCTTCGGGGACTTGGCCTTCTCGCTACGTGGATCTTCAAGGGTTATTGCCAGCGTCCCAGAACATCATCGTCGATGAGGGACCGGGGGTATCGGGCGCGTCGATGGTTGCCGTTGCTCAGGCGCTACGGGATGCGGGTGCTCGGCGAGAGTCTATCCACTTTTTCGCTGGCCACGCGTATGGACCGGGTCCAGCGGCCGGTGCGGATGCGAAAACGTGGTGGCAGGAAAATCGCGTTTGGACGACTAGTCTGGATGATACGTTCGTAGACGGAAAATTCCTGCCACATGCGCTCGCCTCTGCGGTCGAAGATTATACGGGCGAGCCGGCAGTCGGTCCGGCAGAGCCGCTTGGCACGCAAGGTTGGCAAACCCTTGCTGGTCTTCGAACGCTGCCGAGGGCGATTGCTCCGATTATCGAGACGCCAAAAAAGCTCGTGCACTTGCGTTCCGGCCGCAACGTTGTTCTGAAATTCGCCGGGATGGACTTATCCAGTCAGGAGCATTGGAGAAGTGGACCAAACACAGCTCTCGTGACTGATCGTGCGGCGATATCTCCTCTCGGCTGCCATCAGGGTTGGCTTGCTTATCCATGGATAAGCGGTGAACATCTAAGCGCCGCAGATGCTGATACCAGTTTTATCACTGAATATCTCGGCCCGTGGTTAGCAGCGGTTTCAACTCGAAAACTCAATCACGGAGAAATTCACGACGGAATTCGCCGAATTGCCGATGCGCTTTCGGCGTGGGCGATGATGCAGGAGGGTGGCCCTCCTGTTTCCGCAATCGAACGTGTGACGGAACAAGTGCTTGACGAGGTCGGCGCAGCACCTCAGCCCTGCTATGGAGATGGGCGACTGGCGCCGCACGAATGGATTCGGCAATCAAACGGCGTAATCCGCAAAGTAGATCTTGGAGGGCATGATCGCGACCATACGTGGGTCGGCCCTCAGTCTGTTATCTGGGATTTGGTGGGGGCGGAGGTCGAATGGGACCTCGATCCCACGCGGGCTGCTGAGCTTCGGTCAAGAGTGCAAAGCCTCACTGGTTGTGCGTGCTCCGAAAGATCGCTAGCCTTTTACACAGCGGGGTATTGCGCGTTCAGGGCAGCGGCAGCTCATTACTCGGCAGCAACAACCAATGATGCTGGCCTCCGCGCCCTTTTAATAGAGGCTAACCGCTATTACGAACAGCGACTGAGAACGAACTTTGCTTTTTCTGACAACTGACGTGCGCACGGCGTGACTAGCCGCCGAACGTTGGCGGAGACGGTTCCGCGTGAATTGTTCAAGTTGGACATAGGAGGAAGAAAAACCCAGTAGGGTAGACCCGCTGGGTTCGCCTAATCCGAATTGTTTTTTCTCGCCCTACTCAAGCGACAAATCCGCGCTTTTTCAGAAGCCCCTCGACAGTCGGCAGCCGGCCGCGGAAGGCCTTGTAGGCTTCCTCTTCCTTCCTCAAGCCGCCGGCCGAGTAGATGAACTCCTTCAGCCGCGCGGCTGTATCGGGATCGAAAACATCGCCTGTTTCCTCGAAAGCGGCAAATGCATCCGCGTCCAGCACTTCGGACCACAGGTAGCTGTAATAGCCGGCCGAATAGCCATCGCCGGAGAAAATGTGCAAGAAGTGCGGTGAACGGTGCCGCATCACGATTTCGCGCGGCATGCCGATGCGTTCGAGCACGGACTGCTCGAAAGCGATGGGCTCCTGATCGTCGTAAAGCTCCGAGTGGAATTCGATATCGACGATGGCAGAGCTCAGGTATTCCACCGTCGCAAAACCCTGGTTGAAGGTGCTTGCCGCCCTCAGCTTCTCGATCATGTGTGCCGGCATCGGCTCATCGGTGCGGTAATGCCGGGCAAACTTGCGCAAAACCTCGGGTGTCAGCAACCAATGCTCGTAGAGCTGTGACGGCAACTCGACAAAATCGCGAGCGACCGAGGTGCCGGAGATCGATGGATAGGTCACGTTCGACAACAGACTGTGCAACGCGTGGCCGAACTCGTGAAACAACGTGCGCGCGTCGTCGAACGACAACAGGGCCGGCGTGTCTCCCGAGCCTTTTGCGAAATTCATCACATTGACCACGATCGGCCGGATGTCGCCCGCGAGCCGCTCCTGACGGCGGAAGGTGCTTTTCCAAGCGCCCGATCGCTTTGAAGGCCGCGCGAAGTAGTCGCCAAGGAAGAGGCCGACGTGATTTCCCGCGCTGTCGGTCACCTCGAACGCGCGTACATCAGGGTGATAGACCGGCACGTCTGGGCGCTCGCTGAAGCTCAGCCCAAACAGCCGTCCCGCGACGTAGAATGCGGCCTCGATGACATTGTCGAGCGGCAAGTACGGCTTCACCTCAGACTCATCGAGGTCATACTCGGCCTTCCGCACTCTTTCGGCATAGTATCGCCAATCCCACGGCTCGATGGTGATATTGGCGCCTTCGCGCTGAGCGATGGCTTGCAGCTTTTCGCGCTCTTGCAGCGCCCGCGCCTTCGCCGCAGGCCAGACCTCGTTCAGGAGTGCCCGAACGTTCGCGGTCGTCTTGGCCATTGTGTTTTCGAGCTTGTAGTCGGCGAATGTCTTATACCCGAGCAGGTGAGCGCGCTCGCGCCGCAGCTTCAGCATTTCGGCGATGATGGCCCGGTTATCTGAAGCGCCGCCGTTCTCGCCGCGGCTGATCCAGGCCTTGAACGCCTGCTCCCGCAGGTCTCGGCGGGGAGAGAAAGCGAGGAATGGCTCGATAAGGGAGCGCGAAAGAGTGATCACGTACTTCGCCGCGCTGCCGCGCTCCTCGGCAG
>QGVC01000647.1 GCA_003242645.1 Pseudomonadota bacterium | reverse complement strand
GCCAATGTATAGGATCAGGCCGGTGGAGGATCGCAGCAGGTGGACTTCATCGACGGGCACTACCTGCTGGTCGACGCGATTCAGGTGGTGTAAGTACGCATCCAGGTGGGAAGGCGGTGGTACAATTGGCGCAAATTCCGCTGCGCACGAATGGGAAAATGGCTAAGCCGCCATATGAAGAGGAGCCTGTTGCGAGCCCTGGCGTCACGCCACCTCGTCCAAATTTCCCCTCTGCACCATCTGTTCCTGGTCGTCGAAGTGCAACGTCTCTTGGAGCATTGCCGCCGGCCAACATCGGCGCGCCGCAGCTTCCATCCATCCCCGGGAGGCGTAGCGCCACGTCCTTGGGCGCGTTACCTGCGGAAAACATCCGGGCGCCGTCTATTCCCGGAAGCGGTGGGCTCACATTCGGTGGACTGGCAAGGGAGGCGCTTGGGAGGATCCGTGCGCCTTTTCAATATGACCCGAGCAGGGATCCGCGCTACCAAGCCCTGACCGAGCTTGCACGGATTCGCGGGGAAGCAGCAAGCCGTCGCGCCCTTGAGGAATTGAACGCGCGCGGGATTCTCAACTCGACCATCACGGCGGAGAGGCTGGGTCAAATCCAGCAGGCTGCTGAGTATGAGAACGTTCTACAGTTCCTGCCGCAAATGTACCAGCAGGCTCTGGAATTGAGGCAGCAGGACATTGACAACCTTATGAATCTTGCACGGGCGGTTCAACACCAGGAACAGTTCGGTGCCGGCCTACAGGCTGACCTTTATCGCTTCTCGCGTGATTATAGCCGGTCGCTGGCCGAACTGGCCCAAAGGATGAGGGAATTCGAGTTTGGCGCCAACATGGAGCGTGCTAGGCTCCAGTCTGATCTTTATCAATTCGGACGCAATTACAGCCTGGCCATGGCCCAACTGGCCCAGCGGATGCGTGAATTTGAATTCGATGCCAATATGCGCCGTGCCGCCTTTGAAATGGACCGTATTATTCAGGAGCAGCAGCTATCCAGGCAAACGAATCCTGTTGTTACGAGCCGCGTGATCGGACAGGTTATCGGGATGTCTGGCCCGGATGAGGCATTCAGGTGGCTGTCTCAAAATGCGCACCGTCTTGCTGCTGATGGGGCAGACCTTAGTGCTGTTCTTGGTGCCATCATTTCGAGGTGGCCAGAGCACTTCCATGTTCCCGATACGAGCATGATGATCCCCTTCGGGGCGTTCTCTGGTGAGACACCTTAACAGTAGTAGTTACCTGATAGCATAGGGAGAGAGGCAAAGTGGCGGACAGGAACGATGAGCGCAAGCGGCGCAGGGAAGAATCCCTGCGCCGTCCTCTTATTGAGGGCTCTTCCAGGTACGTCGAGAGCATTTTGCCGAGCGAGACATTGAGCCGCGGCGCGCGCGGTGAGTCCGTCCGGCAACTCCAGCAGATGCTCCGCAGGATTGGGTACGATGCCGGCCCGGACGACGGGATTTTTGGCCCGCGCACGGAGCGTGCATTGCGGGCATTCCAGCGTGGCGCTGGCCTGCCCGATACCGGTGTCTACACGCCGCGTGAGCGGGAGGTGTTAGCCCGCGTAGCTCAGGCTCCTGATATGGTTCCGGGCGTCGGCGGCGGTACCGGTCTGCTTCGGATCGGGTCTCGCGGTGAGGCTGTGCGCGATCTTCAGCTTCGCCTGCGAGCCCTTGGGTTCGACCCTGGCCCGATCGACGCCGTTTTTGGGCCGCGCACGGCGGCGGCGGTGGCGGCGTTCGCGGGCGCCGGAGGAATTACCCCTGACGCGGTTGGGGGTCGGTCTTTTTAAAAAATTTGACGCTGCAGAAAGATCACCTTTGTAGATT